>DCDD01000006.1 GCA_002316235.1 Bacteroidales bacterium UBA1064 | reverse complement strand
ACAAGTAAATAGCTATTCGTGTTAACTTAAATTAAACTATACAATCAAATGAAACGATACAGCTGGATTTTAATGACAATGATAGCCATAGGCGCTATTGTCTCATGTAAAAGCGAAAAGCAAACAGACAACCCATTCCTGGAGGATTACACCACGCCATTCGGCGTTCCACCATTTGATAAGATAAGGGTTGAGCACTTCGAACCGGCAATCATGGAGGGTATTAAGCAACAGCTAGCTGAAGTTGAAGCTATTACTACTAACAGCGAAAAACCCACATTTGAGAATACCATAATTCCGTTGGACTATAGCGGTGAGTTGCTGACAAAGGTTGTGCTGACAATGGAAAACATCAACTCGGCCAACACCAGCGAAGAGCTGCAGGAGATGCTTAAAAAAGTTTCTCCGGTTCTATCGAAACACCGCGACGATATCAGCATGAACCCTAAACTTTTTGAACGGGTGAAGATGGTTTACAGCAGTATGAACGAAAGCAGCTACACCCCCGAGCAAAAAAAACTTATTGAAAACACCTATAAGGACTTCGTAAGAGGTGGCGCCAACCTTGATGCTGCCAAGCAGGAAGAGCTCAGAAAAATAAACCAGGAGCTTGCCATGCTTGCCCTAAAGTTCAATGAAAACCTTCTTGCCGACAACAACGCATACAAAATTGTTATTGAAAATAAGGACGATCTTGCAGGTCTTCCCGAATCGGTTATTGCTATGGGTGCTGCCGATGCAAAGGCAAGAGGTTTGGAGGGGAAATGGGTGTACACCGTCGATAAGCCAAGCATGCTTCCATTCCTCACCTACTCCCAAAATCGCAAGCTACGCGACACCCTTTACTACGGCTATTACATGCGTGGCAACAACAACAATGCCAACGATAACAAGGATATAATTAAAAAAATTGTTGACCTAAGGCAACAAAAGGCCTCACTCTTGGGCTTTCCAACCCACGCCAGCTATGTTCTCGATGTGAATATGGCAAAAACGCCCGAAAATGTTTACGATTTACTAGGTAAACTCTGGACTCCGGCAATAAAAAAAGCAAAAGTTGAACGCGACGACATGCAGAAGCTGGCCAACGCTGAGGGAGCAAACTTCAAGATTGGTGCAGCCGACTGGTGGTACTACGCCGAAAAGGTTCGTAAGGAAAAATACGACCTCGATGAGGAGATGCTTCGCCCCTACCTGTCGCTCGAGGACGTGAGGAATGGCGTTTTCAACCTAGCAGGGAAACTTTACGGGTTGAAGTTCATAAAACACACCGATATCCCCGTTTACCATCCCGACTGCGAGGTTTATGAGGTGCAGGAGGCCGATGGCCGGCATTTAGGAATCCTCTACCTCGATTTCTTCCCCAGGGATAGCAAGTCGGGTGGGGCCTGGTGCACCGAGTACCGTTCCTATAAGGTCAAACCCGATGGCACCATTTCTACCCCCGTGGTGTCCATTGTAACCAACTTTACCAAGCCAGCAGGTGATACTCCTGCCCTGTTGAGTTTCGACGAAGCCGAAACTTTCTTTCATGAATTTGGTCATGCCCTGCACAGCCTGTTCTCTAAAGTGCAATACCCCGGACTGGCTAATGTTCCGCAGGATTTCGTTGAGCTACCTAGCCAAATCATGGAGCATTGGGCCAGCCATCCGAAATACCTGAAGGAGTACGCCCTTCACTACAAGACAAGGGAACCCATGCCCGATAAGCTGATTTCAAAAATTGAAGCCAGCAGCCAATTCAACCAGGGCTTTGCAACGGTTGAGTATCTGGCTGCATCCATTCTTGATATGGACTACCACACCCTTACCGCTGAAAAGGCAAAAATTGAAGATGTGCTGGCCTTTGAAAAAGCCTCGATGGATAGAATTGGGTTAATACCCGAAATTCTACCCCGCTACCGCAGCACTTACTTTGGGCATATTTTCAGCGATGTGCTGGGCTACTCAAGCGGATACTACTCCTACATTTGGGCCGAAGTGCTCGATAGCGATGCCTTTGAAGCCTTCGTGGAGAGCGGCGACATATTCAACAAGGAGGTAGCAGGAAAATTCCGCACCTGTGTTCTCGAAAAGGGTGGTTCCAAGGAGGCCCTGGAGTTATACAAAGATTTTCGAGGTCGTGAAGCCAGCATTGAACCGCTTCTAAAGAACAGAGGATTGAAATAGCACGCCATTACACATAACACCAAAAGGGGCTCAAACCGAGCCCCTTTTTTAGTTACAAGTCATACTAACGGTTGCTGCCTGGTAAAGCTCATCAATCTCCGGTGTTAGCTTAATCCCGACATATTCAAGTCAACGTAATGAGCATTCATCGGCGTCCCGCCTAATGAAAAATTTCTGAAATGCTTTCTGCAACAGTTTTGCCTTTTTACCATTTAACAAACCCATGAATTTTCATTCATTTAGAATTTTATTTTTGAACTTGACGAATTTGTACTCTAATTTTAGCCCCAAATTATAGCGCCATGCCAACAGGTAAAAGTATTACTAAACAGTTGCCCAACGTAATCACCCTGCTTAACCTGGTTTCGGGATGCCTTTCGATAGTGGCAGCGCTTGATTGTGATCTCCAGCTGGCAGGGCTGTTTATCATTTTGGCAGCGGTGTTCGACTTTCTCGATGGGTTTACGGCCAGGCTGATAGGTGCGTACACCATGCTGGGGAAGGAGCTGGACTCGCTCTCGGACGTGGTTAGCTTTGGCGTTGCACCCTCTATGATCATCTACGAGCTGATGCGGCAAAGCCTGGAACTGCCAAAAAACGAAGGTCTTCTGAATGGCCATTGGCTTCTCCTAATCCCATTTGTAATGGCTGCCTTCTCGTCGTTACGATTGGGAATGTTTAACCTTGATGAGCGGCAGTCATCATCATTCATTGGGTTACCCACCCCTGCCAATGCGCTGATGATAGTAGGCCTTACCTTTGGCCTCAACAGCACATGGGCTGATGTGTACGGAATTTTCACAAGTTCGGTTTGGGCATTAACCGCCATTGTAGCCCTCCAGTCGTTTCTCTTGGTTTGCGAGTTGCCCATGTTCTCGTTCAAGATAAAATCGCTTAAGCTGAGCGTTGCCTACAAGCAGCTACTTTTTCTTTCCGGCGCTGCCGTTCTGGTTGTGATATTTCTGAAGGCCGCACTTTCGCTCATTATCATTTGGTACGTATTTCTATCGCTGGTTTTCTACCTTACCGGGAAGATGGGGAAAAAGCAACATGTTTGAGCTAAATTCAACCGGTGATTCTAAAAATCCCCTATTTTTGTCATCATAAATCAAGTAGTCCTGCTAAATTTTATTGTATAGCCGGCTAAATAAGTTCAAACGCATGAAATTTACTGCCGAAATCAACGTTATGCCGCTAAAGGCGCTACTCGACCCACAGGGAAAAGCTGTTAACTCAACTCTTCATGGTATTGGGCATACCGAGGTGTCGAATGTTAGAATAGGTAAGCATATTACCATGGAGGTGGAGTCGGCTAGCCGGGAGGAGGCCATTGAAAAGGTAACGGAGATTTGCTCAAAGGTGCTCTCGAACCCGGTGATGGAGGGTTACGATTTCACCCTAAACGAGATTAAGAGCTAGCCTACTCGTTGCTGTTGGGCTGAGATTTTGAACCTAAAATTTCAGCTTGCCTTCTGATGGACTCCTTATGGACCATGCGGAGGAGGTTTTTGATGTACTCTTCGCTCAACCCTAACCTTTCCCCATACTCCACCCTCGATTCGAGTATGCGTTCCCACCGACGCAGCTGAAAAACCGTAACGTTGTTATCACGCTTGTACTCACCAATTTGCTCCACCAGCTTCATCCTGTTTGCAAGCAGCTCGATAATCTGCTGATCAATGGAGTCAATTTTATTACGGGTTTGCTCAATGAAGTCAACATACTCAGAGCATGCCGACGAGGAATCCCTGAAAATCAACTTTTGCAGTAGTTGCGAAAAAAAATGGGGACTTACCTGCTGACGGGCATCGCTAAGGGCAGCCGATGGATTGGGATGAACCTCCACCATAAGCCCATCAAGCGAAAGATTCAGGCCATGCTGGGCCACCTGTGCAACCATATCGGCACGACCCGCAATATGGCTGGGATCGCATAAAATAGGTAAATCGGGGAATCGGCTTTTCAAATCTATGGCCAGCTCCCATTTAGGAATGTTCCGTAGGCGTGAATGCTCGTAGGGATAAAAACCGCGATGCACGGCAGCCAGCTTGGTAATTCCCATGCGGTTGAAGCGTTCAAGCGCACCTATCCACAGCTCCAGGTCCGGCGTAATGGGATTTTTCACCAGCACCGGAATGTTACTATGGCTAAGGGCTACAGCAAGCTGCTCAGTTGTGAACGGGCTGGCTGTTGTTCGGGCGCCAATCCAAACTATGTCAATTCCATAATCGAGGGCCATCTGAACATGAGCAGGAGTGGCCACCTCAGTAGTTACCAGTAAGCCCGTTTCGCGTTGAACCCTCTGAAGCCATCGTAAACCCTTTTCGCCGGCACCCTCAAAGCTGCCAGGGCGGGTGCGAGGCTTCCATATACCTGCCCTGAAAACCTTTACCCTTTCAATTCCGGCAAGCTGAAGGGCTGCATCCATAACCTGCTCCTCGCTTTCGGCACTACAGGGTCCGGCAATAATTAACGGCAGCGATAACCCCTCAAACCAACTCGAAATTGGTGTTATGTTAAGTGGTGTATCCAAACTTTAACCCAATAAATATTTGACAAAGTTAGTGAGAAATAATCAACTGGTAAGGGTAAAACTAACAACCAGCTGCTAAAGCAGGTCGTAACGGGCGCTATACTTTTGGGCCAGATCATCAGGTTTTTCAGCACGCTGAAACCAAAAAATTCTCTTAAGCATGGTGGCATACCATCCGGTTCTTCGCAGGTAGGCCGAAAGTGTCTCTTCCTTCCACTTAAAATCGCTACTAACCACCATTACCGGAGAAACGTACTTGTAGGTTTCGTTCAGAACCCAGCTGACTTTAGACGACCGCTGGTAGGTGGGATCATCGGTGTTGGCCAGTAGGGTGATGCCCCGCTCCCGACAATAATTCCGGACTTTGGCAATAATTTTGCTGTAGGTGTGAATGTCGCTTTGGGAGAACCCATCTTCATACTCGCCTCCGATTTTCATCACCGGACGAATCTGAAGGGTGTTAATTTGGTATTGTCCAAAAGCATCGAAAAAAGTTTCCAGCTCATGCAGGTTTAACGGGTTAACTGTATAGTTAACTCGAAGGGTAAAGCTGGGGTAGCGATTTACCGCTCTCATCTCGTTAACCGAGTTCAAAAGCTTGTGTAGCTTTTCCCAGCTAGCTCCAACCATAAGATGCTCGTAGGTTTGCTGGCTAGCCCCATGAACCGACACAACCAGCTCGTTGAGGCCCGATTCGGCAAGCTCGTTCAAATGGTCCCGGGTAAGTAGTTGGCCGTTAGTTACCAAGCTGATGTGGGGCACTGAGTACTCACTGGCCTTTTTAACAATATCCACAAAATGTGCATACATCGTTGGCTCGGCACCACAACCCACCACAACCTGCAGCGCATTGCCAAATAGCTTCCCTGCAATAGTAGCCAGCTCATCGGGTGAAAATTTTTCGGGATTCGGTTTTCGAGACCGGCTAAAATAGCACATGCGGCACCTCAGGTTGCAGGCAAAAACCGGATCAATACGAACCGAGTAGTACCTACGGTTCAGCAGCTGTGCCATGAAGATTAGCAGAAGCTTAAGGCGGTTACTTCTAACCAGCCTGTTGAGCTTCAGCAACCTGTATATACTAGGCATTATCCGAAGGATGTTTCCTCTCTGTACGCCTAATTGCCCATAGGGACAACAGGTAGGTTAGGTAAATCAACACCGGCCAGCTTAACAGCCATAAAATTCCGGAAAGGTATTTCATCGGAAAATATTTATTAGGTTAATTGCTATAGGTTACAATTTTATCTTTTCGTTTCCTCCTACCCAAAAAGCTCATCACCCAACATATTTCATCCGTAGTTGAATCTTCCTGGCTTATAAACCACAGCTGAGTGCTAGAGATGCCACCTGAATGTTTTACTTGCCTTGATATTCAAAGTAAAGATGAACGGGTAGATACCATAGAAACATCATTGTTTAAAGTAAAGTCCAAAGTTAGTAGAGATGCGATTCGGTCTTAATTTCGTCCTCATCAATTTTTTTCACATTCAAGCTTTTCCAGGCGTACCAGATGTAAGCCACCACAAAGGGAATAAGTATGGAAACAATGCTCATCACCGTAAGGGTGAACTTGCTCGACGAGCTGTTGTAGATGGTAAGAGAATGCTGGATATTGAAAGTTGAAGGGTAAAAGGCGGTGTTGTTGTAGCCTGCAATCAGGAAAAGAGCCAGGACGGTGAAAACGGTTCCAAAACCGGCAAACCAAATACCTTTTGAATATTTGGAAAGAAGCGACTTACCAATTCCCCAAAGCACCAGCACCACGCCAACAAGGAAAAGAACCAGCACAGCTGGCATTTGCAACAAGTTATGCAGGTACTTGTATTTCTCCATGAAAACAGCGCCGTTTGAAGGATTTACAGCAAATCCATCCCTTACCATAAGCCAAATTACAAAGGTGAGGAAGAATACCAGAAAAGGGATGGCGTTGTAGAGCAGGTGTTTTCGGGAGCGTTCAAGGATGACATCATGGTTAACGCTGTTCATGAAGTATAGGATTGCCAGCGTTCGGGCCAGAAAGAAAACAGCCAGCCCCAACGAAAGGTTATGAAAGTTTAGAGCAGCCTCGAGTCCATGCCATGGGGTTTCCCAGGACGAGATTACGGGGTTGCCCGAGCTGACCAGGTTGAGCTTGTTTACCGAGAATTGCGATCCGGTAAAGAAGGTGGCCACGGCTGTGCCCAAAAGGATTGTACCCAGCAGCCCGTTAAGGAAAAGGAATATTTCGTATGTTTTCTGCCCCAGAAAGTTGTTGGGTTTGGTCCGGAATTCATAGGAAATAGCTTGAAGGGTGAAGCAGAATAGAATGGCCATCCAAACCCAGTAGGCACCTCCAAAGCTGGTAGAGTAGAATAGCGGAAACGATGCAAAAAAACCTCCACCAAAGGTAACCAGCGTGGTGAAAGTAAACTCCCACTTGCGGCCCAGCACATTCACCAGCATGGTGCGCTCGGTATTGTTCTTACCAAGGGTATAAATCAAGGTTTGTCCACCCTGAACAAATAGCAAGAATACTAGTAAGGCACCTAAAAGCGAAACGATGAACCACCAGTATTGCTGCAGGAATATGTAGGTTGTGTCGGCCATGGCTATTTTCCTCCCTCTTTAGGTCCTATTTTAATTTGCTTGAACATAATTCGAAGTTCGGCGATGAGCAGTGCGGTAAAGATTACCAGGAACAGGAAAAAGGTAATCTGAACGGCGCTGGTATCAATCCTTGAGATTGCTGCAACCGTGGGGAGCACATCCTGTATGACCCAGGGTTGGCGCCCTACTTCGGTAACAATCCAACCGGCCTGACCGGCAAGAAAAGCTAGCGGAATCATCACAATTGAGAGGTAGAGAAGCCACCGCTTAACCTTGAATTGCCGAAATAGCACCAGGTAGAGCATGACAATGAAGAAAATAATAAAAAGGAATCCCAGCGCCACCATAACATGGAAGCTGTAGAAGGTAAGGGGAATATTGGGTATTACGCTTTTGGGATCGTTGAGGTAGCCGTAGCCGAAGTACTCAAAATTTTCGTCAAGCAGCTTCTTATGGTAAGCCATTGCAGAGGAATCTCCGGCTTCTGCGGCCTTCTTATATTCTGCTAAGGCACCTATGGCGATTTTTCCCTTGGCCATTTTCTGCTCAACCGATGGGGCTACCCGTTCATTCCCATTACCATCCCTGTAAACATATCCACCTTCAATAACGTCCTTTACTCCGGGAACAAAGGCATCGCCGGAACGGTATCCCAACCATGAAAGAAGCCTTGGAATCTGAATTTTGAAGATGTAGGGGTCCTTTGAATCGTCATACTGCTTGCCGGGGGTAAGTATGCCAATGGCAGTGAGAGGTGCACCCTCTTTGCCCTCGTAGAGCCCTTCCATCACCGCCAGCTTCATGGGCTGCTTCTGGGCAACCTGGTATGCCGATCCATCACCTGTTACCAGCAAAAACAGGGATGTTACCAGTCCAAACACCGAAGCAATGGTAACGCTTCGTTTAACCATAAGCTGGTGACGACCCCTGAGCATAAACCATGCGCATACACCAATCACAAAAATTGCGGATAGCACATACCCCGAGGTGATGGAGTGCAAAAATTTGTTAACCGCAACCGGCGAGAGCAGCACCTCCCAAAAGTTGTGCATCTCGTTACGGGCAGTATCGGGGTTAAAGTGCATGCCCACAGGATACTGCATCCAGGCGTTGGCCACAAGAATCCATAAGGCCGATAGATTTGAACCCAGCGCTACCAGCCACGTAGATACCAGATGGAACTTCTTGCTAACCTTGTTCCACCCGAAAAACATCACAGCAATAAAAGTGGCCTCCATAAAAAAGGCCATAATTCCCTCAATAGCCAGCGGAGCACCAAAAATATCGCCTACAAACCACGAGTAGTTGCTCCAGTTGGTACCAAACTCAAATTCCAGAATAAGGCCTGTTGCCACCCCAATGGCAAAGTTGATGCCGAAGAGGGTCATCCAGAACTTGGTGATCCGTTTCCACTCCTCGTCGCCGGTTTTGTAGTATAGCGTTTCCATGAACGCTATGATAAACGATAAGCCTAAGGTAAGCGGTACAAATAGCCAGTGGTACATTGCCGTTAGCGCAAACTGGGCTCTGGACCAGTTGACAAGTGATAAATCGAATTGCTCCATAGTCAGCTATTTTTGGTTACTGGTTAGTTGCTCTATTACGTACTTGCTGCGTTCAGTATCCGTTTTAAAGTTCTTCTTTAAGATATCGGGAAAGAAAAAGATCTTAAGAATGGCAAACATTACGAAGAGTTTAATCAGAATAATGACCCACAATGTTTTCCCCACGGTCATACTCCTGAATCCCTCGTAGTAAAATCGGAAAATTTTACCCGGTAGCTCCATGGTCAAAATAAGTTATGATTTTTCAAAATTAACAAAAATTAACACGAATGGTTGGCTGTCCCGATTGAATTTAACAAAGTTATCTGGTAGAACTATTGCTCGCCTTTAAGAATGGCTATTTCCCTTTCAAAATTGATGGAAGGATGAATGAGCTTGATGTCCTGGATTGATTTTAAAATTTTGTCAACAAACCTTTTATGTTCGGGTGTATCGGTGTTAAACGGCCGATGTCCCGCTGCCTGGATTATTTTTTGAATTTGGGCTGCCAACTTCATGGAATCGTCATCAATTAGAACCCTTGAAAACTTACTCCAAATGTACTCGATAGCTTTTGGTGAAGGATGAAGCATATCGTCGTCGTAAAACCTGTAGTCGCGCAAATCGTCCATCATCAGCTCATAGCTAGGGAAGTAAAAAACGTTATCGCTGTACATTTCAACCAACCTGTGGACTGCAACAATTAGGGTTGATTTGCTCAGCTGATTACCGGGTGCCCCATCCTTCCAGTGCCTGATTGGGCTAACAGTTAGCACTAACTTTAGGCTGGGGTTTAACCCCAAAAGCATGGAAATCAGGTTGCTCCATATTTCCACAACCTCATCAACAGCCAAGAGCTTATTCTCAAACTCAACAGCTGGAACTTTATGGCAGTTGGATACCACCTCGCCACTACCCTTTAACTTGTAAACCCTGGCGGTGCCGAATGTAACAACAATGCACTGGGTTGTAGCAATAAAATCTTTGGCTGAACTGACCGCTTCGTTTAGCAGGGCAATACAGGCATTGCGGTTAGGAGAGGCAAATCGGGAATGGAAATCAAAACTAAACCACAAGCCATCTCGGAATTGCAACTCGTCAGCATTGTAGATTTTACCTGCCACTGAGCGTTGCAAAACCTGCGCAACGGATAAGGGATTGTAAACCACACCAAAGGGGTTAACCAGAACGGGCATTTTCAACGTTCGCATGATGCCGCCAATGTTTTCCGTAAAGCATGAACCGCAAAAAAGGGTTGGTGTGGCATAGCCCAGGCTAAAAGGAAAATCATCAACCGCTACCTCAGTTCTAAACTCCATATTGGGCAATTTTTACATTCAACCAATTTACAATCGTTTTAAAAACTTCATTGCTTTTAGTTTCATTGTGAAGCTCATGGTATAGCTCGTCCCATTCCACATAGGTGGAGTGGTGCATTTTTGCGGCAATCTCGCTAGTGGCCATTGACGAGAGCAGAGTGTCGGAACTACCGTGCATCAGAAGTGTGGGGATGGTAATTTGTTCGGAATGGTTCATGGCATACTCAGCGGCCCTCTCCATGGCAAGGTAGAGCCGAGGGGTAATTCGCCGATGAATAAGCGGATCCGTGGCATACTCCTGTACCACCTTCATTTCATGCGATACCTGTTCGGGTCGTATTCCAGAGTTCATGGGTAGAAAAGGTAAGCATAAATCTAAGAGCTTAACCAGACTTTTTAACGCAGGGTTGAGTGGACTTACCAGCTTCAACCAGGGTGAAGTAACAACCAGCAGGTTGATTTTGGATGGTCTTCTTATTGCGTAGTTCAGCGCAATGTTGCCCCCCATGCTATGGCCGTAAAGCACTAAGGGAATTGAACCAATTTGCGTGTTGAATTTATTTATGATGAAATCAACTTCTTGCAGGAGGTGCTCGTAGTTTGGAACACATCCGCGTTGACCGCTTGATTGTCCATGACCAACATGATCCCAGCAGTAGAACGCGAAACCTGCATCAGCGAATTGTTTTGCCCAGGTCTGGTAGCGCATGGAATGCTCCCCAAGCCCATGAACAAGTAGTACTGCAGCCTTAGGGCTGGATGGTTGAATATACCATGTAAACAGCCTATAACCGTTAGTTTTTAACCATTCCTGATGAACAGATTCCACGTTGATTAGCGCAGTTGAATTTTTCAAACTGCAATATAGCTAAAAACGTGAATTGTTTGCAGGAAGAGTTAGTAAAGTTAAAGCAGAAAGGGAACAATAATAAGGAATGCTTGTGTTGAAGAATGAGATGTATGCTGGCAATTTTGAGAGGTTGAAAACCAGCCTTTTACCTGTCAAAGGAACTCTCCCTGAACTTGTCGAAGGGT
>DCDD01000062.1 GCA_002316235.1 Bacteroidales bacterium UBA1064 | reverse complement strand
GCCAGTAGGCGGACAAGTTCCGCCAGCAGGCGGACAGGTTCTGGAATCTTGAATCCTGCTTGAATTTTTTTATCCTTTATCCTTTAACCTTTATCCTTGTATTATCCTTTATCCTTGCTTTTGCTCCCTTCAGAATGATACTCATTTCGGCAGCATGCTGGAATTGGATTTGCCTAACGCACGGAGTTTTTACATTAACCTCCTTAAGTTCAAATGTATCATGGTCAAATCTGGCAGCTACATGATCGGTTTCATATATTAGTTCACCAGCTGTTTCGGAAAGGGTTTTAATCCCTCCTTCATTTTTGTATATCAACACATTTCTATCTTCCAGTTTTGAGAGCATGTAGCCCTCATCGCTGCTATTGAACGACTTGGTAGTGAGGTGAAGTTTTGGCTTGTTAAGGTAGGGTGCGCTGCTGGTAGGACAAAAGGTTGCACAGTTGCCACACTCGTTACAGAAGTTGGCAATGTTTAAAATTTGATACTGCTGCTTAACCTCAAACACCCCATCGGGTTCAAACTTTAGCTGTCCATCTTCGCCAACCAACACCCTTTGCATGTTGTACTTTACGGGCGAAATATCGTAGGAGAAATTGGCCAGGTTAGGGCACACCGTTGTGCAGATGTTGCAAATCTCATCGCACTGAAGGCACCTGCCTGATTCTGAAACAATTGATTGTTCGTCAAGAGTTTGGCTAACCAGGCTGAATGTACGACTCTCGGATGGTGATAGTTCTGGAAGCTCAGGGGCATACGACCGTTTTGCCCTTTTTATAATGAGCTCCTCTTTAGAATGGCTCCTGCCGGTTGGAGTTTTTATGCGTCTTTGAATACCGGCCTGGTTGATTATTTGCTCTGCTACTTTCCGTCCATCACCAATGGCCTTGATTGCCGTAGCAGCCCCGCGTAGGGCATCACCGCCAATGTAAACATTATGTAGCAGTGTTTTATAGGTAGTTGTATGGGCCCGTAGGAGTTCTTTGGGGACAAAATCAATATCTACCTCCTGGCCTATAGCCGGAATAACCGTATCGCAGGGTATGGTAAACTCGGAGTTATTCACCCTAACCGGCTTGGGGCGACCCTTTGCATCGGTTCCCTCAAGTTTCATTCGGCTACATACCAACCCGCAAACGTTACCCTTTTCTATAATAAGCCTTTCGGGAACTGAAAGCTCAACAATTTCGGCTCCCTCAGCCATCACCGCATTAATCTCACCTTCATCAGCCGGCATTTCGTCAATGGTTCGTCTGTAAACGACGGTTACCTTGCCGTTGGTTCCTACCAGCCTATGAGCAGTTCGAGCAGCATCCATTGCGGTGTTTCCACCGCCGATTACAACCACATTTTTTCCCACTCCCTTGATGTTCCCTGCTTTAACATCCTTCAGAAAAGCTAACGAGTCGTAAACTCCGGCTGCCTCTATTCCATCAATATTCAAAGGGGTTGCTTTTTGTGCTCCTGCAGAAATGTAAAGGAAATCGTACGTGCTTTTTAGCTTGGAAAATTCCTCGCTGGTAATGCGATGGTTATATGCAATAGTAACACCCAGCTGCAGGATGCGCGCAATGTCGCGCTCAAGAGCCTCGCTGGTTAATCGGAAGCCAGGAATGGCGTATCGAACCATTCCGCCGGCTTTAGATTCCGATTCGTAAACATCAACTTTAAAACCAGCTTGCGCCAGGTAGTAGGCGCACGTTAGTCCTGATGGGCCCGCTCCAACAATGGCTACCTGCTTTCCGTTCAAAGGCTTTTGGCTTAGCTTTATGGAGGCATTCTCAGCAACAAATCGTTTTACCTCCCTGATTAGCAATGAATTGTCGTAATTTATCCGTGTGCACTTGTTCTGGCATAGATGGTCGCAAACCATTCCCGTAACGGATGGGAAAGGGTTTGTTTGAAGGATTACCTCCAACGCCTTGTCAAATTGTCTGTTGGCTGCGTGGTACAGGTAATCGGGAATATCCTGGTTGGCAGCGCAAGTATCACGGCATGGAGCCGATATGCAATCGAAGTAATCCAGCTCCCTGGTAGTTTTAATTGTCGGCTCATGTAGGTAGCTACGCTGGTAGCGTTTATTTTCAACAACCCTGCCGGCGTAGCTGCTCAGGTAGTCGGTAGGCGCAGTTCCATTTTTCAGGTGGGCAAGCCCGCCAACACTATCAAACTTGTTTTTCAATAGTTCTGCTGAAATAGCCTCAATGTACTGGTTTAACCTCATGTAGCCACCCGGTTTAAGAAGGTCGGAACTTACTGTAACAGTCCTGAAGCCGCACTTCAGGGTATCAACAACGTTGAAAGTGTCAACGCCTGCTGAGAATGAGATAAGTAGCTGTCCGTCAAATTCGTTTTGCAGCTTACTGGCCAGGTTTATTGAGATGGGGTGTAGCGCACGTCCGCTCATGTACATCATTTCAACTTCCGACTTGAAAGTGCCGCGATTGTTAACCGATTCCAGCGTGTTGGTGAGCTTTAGACCGAATTGCAACCCCATTCTTTCTGCATCTCCCTGTAGCGAACGAATAATTTGAACTGCATCGGGGTACTTAAGGTCATGCTCAAAGGCAATATCTGATACAGTGGTTTTATATTTCAGCTCATCATTCAGTATCCTTCTAAGTTCCTGGCGGCCGAGTAGTGTTGGATTCAACTTGACAAGAGTGTGCAACTTTCGTTCAGTGAGCAGATAGCGGGCAATACCTTCTATTTCATTGGCAGGGCATCCGTGCATGGTTGATAGGGTAATGCTGTTCGAAAGCTGGGGAGGAATTAAAATGCTGTCAATTGCCGGGTAGATGGGCCTAACCAAATTAATTTTTGTTTTAAGTTCTGTTTCGCAGCTGGTCATCCTGTCGAGAAACCACTGAACGTTTGGCTTTTTTATGCCCTCCAGGTTGTAGCCAACGCTCATGTTAAAAATAGTTTGCGGACTTGAGCCAAGCCCGAGTTTATGGTTAAGGATATGAATGGCTACCCAGGCATTGAGGTATTCGTTAAAACTTTGTTCTACCTTAAGCTCCTGCGACCACTCACAGTTGTACCCCTCGTCCTGCATGTCGATGCATGGTTTTGAAACCTCCAGCTCGTCGAGCGTCTGGATGGTTTTGAGCTCTATGTACCTGCACCCCATAAGCCACGCAGCAATTATGTTCTGCGCCATTTGGGAGTGTGGCCCAGCTGCAACCCCAAGGGGGGTAGCTATTTTTTGCCCGAATATTTCCGTGGCCAACCGGTTGCTTTTTTGAGGACTGAAGAATAGCTTTGATGGAATCCCCAAAATTGATTGATTGCTGTCCAGCTCGTGCAGAATTATGCCAAGTAGCTGCTCTATTGGAATCGGGAAAAATTTATCGCTCATATCACATGATTATTACCCACAAAGCTAAAAAATAAACGTTGAATGAGCTATTTTTGCCCTTAATCAAGCTGAATAATTAGAAAAAATCGACAGTTGACCATCAAAGTAAAGAAAAATACATCGGCAATTATACTAGCTGCTGGAAAATCTGAAAGGATGGGGTACCCCAAATTTATGCTTAGGTGTGCCGATGGCCAAACTTTTTTGCAAAAATTGGTATCGGGGTTTTTGTTGTTTGGGTGCAGGCAGGTGGTTGTAGTGTTGAACGAGCATGAATACCAGAAGGTATTACTCCAAATCCCCGAATTTCCCAGCGAAGTGCTGCTGGTTGAGAACAGCCACCCGGAATGGGGACGGTTTTACTCCCTTAAGCTGGCAGTTGATAGAATTAAACCCATTGATTATATATATGTTGGCAACATCGACAACCCTTTTGTAGATGCTGAGTTACTTGGCCTGCTTTACCATTCAGCAGCACAGGCCGACTATCTTATGCCGGAGTATAAGGGTAGGGGAGGACACCCCATTCTCATCTCTCAGAAAATTGCTGAGGATATCAAAACACGCACAACTTACGACTACCACCTAAAGGAGTTCCTTTCAAGCTATTCTAGCTTGCGGGTTGAGGTGAACAATCCGCTTGTTCTGGCTAATATCAATACCATCGACGATTACCGTCAGTATTTTGGTGATTGGAAGCTGAGCAAATACCAAGCACCAATCCAAAATTCTTATGATGGTTTTGATGTGAAAAAGTTAACGGAATAGGCAGCCTAAAGGTTATTCCAGTTGCCCCATCCTTTTACATTACTTCACAAATAAACATGTTAATTCTGATGCCCCACGGGTGAAAATGGGATGGGGGCAGGGTGCTAGTACAAACGCTGGGATGGTGTGTCCTGGGATTTGCACTGAGATTTCCAGTAGAGCCGCCTCGTTGAAAATGGCAACCATTGGCCCGATAATAACAGCACTGGGTGATTGGATTTTTATCACGGCGCATATAACGACTGCACGTCATAATATTCCCTTTTCGCGCCATTTGTAGGTGGCCGAAATGAGGATTACCAGCCCGATGGCTGTGGGGATGCTACCACTGAACGGAATTTTTAGGTTATGCAGGAAGCTACCTAGAACTATTTCCGATGATGCCCACATTGTGCCAAGCTATGAAGCCCTAACTTACTTGCTACTTAGCTGCATGGAAGTGTTTTGTAGCCAGCTGCTAGCTAAAAAAGTGGCGGATTTTTCCCTTTGGGCCATGCTGTAATGAAATTTTTATCTTTTAACCAGCCAAGCTGCCATTACTATTGAATTGCCTATTGGGTTGATAAATAAAATTGATTGCAGTCCTACTTTGTAGGAAGACATAGCGCTGATTTTTGTATA
>DCDD01000137.1 GCA_002316235.1 Bacteroidales bacterium UBA1064 | reverse complement strand
AAAATGAATATTGGTTGGCAAATAAGGGTAGGTTACGCTGCCTTAAACTTGATGTTTTGCATGCAACCTAACTCCCTATATTTCACTAGCTACTTTTTTTTAACAAAAGTATTTTTGGGTAATAATTGCAATTTTAAAGTTCGATTTCATAATTTAGTAAAATTTTTGTAGCATTATAAGGTGAAAAATAGCGAAGTACTCATCAGCCATAATGGGCCACTTTCCTACGAGGAAATTGGATTCTTGCTCAATAAGATGACAGCCATCCTGGAAGGGTACAATTTTGGCATTACCGTAAAAAAGAAGGTTTATGCAGCCATGGTGGAAAGTTTAGAAAACGTGTACAAGCACCAGGACCCTATTCCCGAAGATGCAGGGCATTTCCCAAAGTTTACCCTCTCGTTGGACGACAAGTACATATACCTAAGCGTTTCGAACCCGCTGCTCAAAACTAAAATACCGATGCTTGAGGACAGGCTGGCGAGGGTCAACCAGCTCGACAAAAACGGGCTAAAAGAGTTCTACAAGCAAATTATCCTTAACGGTAATGTTTCACAAAAGGGTGGCGCCGGGCTGGGCATCATCAACATTGCCAAGGTTACTGAAAACAAGCTAAACTTTACTTTTACTGAAATTGACGGGCAGCATGCCTATTTTACACTGGGTATAAAGGTTGCACATTACACGGAATAATTCGAAAAAAACTATGGAACCACTATACATAGAACCCAGCGAGTTTACACCCAGAGTCTTTTTTGACCCTGGCAACACCGTATTTGAGATCTCAGGGTTTTCAAGGCCCGAAAATACAGTTGACTTTTACAAGCCTATACTTAGATGGCTCGATGAATACGAGGAGAATGTACTAAACAAGAACACCGAGTATAGCAAAAGCAACATGGTTCTTAATCTTAAAATGACCTATTTTAACTCTGCAACCTCCAAGTACTTGCTCGACCTGCTGATGAAATTCATGAAGTTCCATTCAAAGGGAAATACGGTCGAGATAAACTGGTTCTACGACGAGGACGATGACGAAATCCTTGAATCGGGCGAAGAAATTTCCGAAATGATAAACTTTCCCTTCAACTATATCCCAATAACCCCAACCCAATAGCTTCTTATTAAAAACCAAATCTTTTAAAAACAGGTTTATTCATGAACTCTCTTACCATTGAACCCACTACTATTTCACCCCATGTTAGCTTTGATATGGATAAGGGGGTATTCATCATTTCGGGATATTCACGTCCCGAAAACGTCAGGGACTTCTATGCACCAATTATATCATGGCTTGAATTATTCAGGGATCAGCTTCTCCACGAGCAATCAGAAGGGAAACCAATAAGCCCCATTATTTTCAACTTCAACCTTATTTATTTCAACTCCTCATCGGCAAAATTTCTTTACGATATCGTAATGCTCCTTGATGAAGTTCAAAAGAAGGGCATCAATCTCACCATTAAATGGCACTACAGTAAAGATGACTCCGAACTCCGTGAGGCTGGTGAAGATCTCTCGGATATGGCTCAAGTTCCATTTGATTTTATTGAGGTGTAGGTTAATCTATCTACTCCATAGCGAAATATGGATGTTTTCGTTTTAATTCCCACCAATCAAACCATCTTGTAAAAACTCCTAAGCGTTACTGCTACCCGCAATAGTATGAACAACAATACAAGAAGGCCTTCGACTAATAAATCAAAACCTGATTATTTTTCAGCCCTTGAACAGGTTTTAATCACCCCTACAATTTTTCCTGAAAATATTCTTACTTTTAGTTTACTTTGCTGGGTATCTATATAAAAGACATTTTTGGAAGAATGCTGAATAAATGATTTACTACCCCGATATGAATACAATACTTTATATTCGATTAACCATTGACAACTCCAATCCTGCCATTTACAGGGACATTCAGGTAAAAAGCCAAACAAGCCTGGAGGTGATGCACGAAATCATACAGGCAACATTTGAATGGAGCAACCTGCACTCGCACTACTTTAAGGATTCAACTGGCAACATCATTAAGGACAAGAAAGGTATTCTGATTGGCAGCATTATTACTACAAGCGGAAGTATTACCTATGTGTACGATTATGCCGATTCGTGGGGGGTCAGAATAGAAGTGCTGGAAGCCCGGGACATCATGGACGAAAATTTTACTCCGATATGCACCGATGGTCGAAGAAACTCCCCTCCTGAAGAATCGGGAGGTATTGTTTGCTACACCGATACCCTGGATATGCTTCAATTGCACCAGAACAAGGAATGGCGGTACCCATTAATTGCCGAATGGCTTGGCGAGGACTACAATCCCGAAACCTTTAACATGGAGGCGATCAATAGCAGGCTGCAGAATATTATAATTTAGAAGGTCCACCACCAATGACATCGTGCATGCAGCTTCGAGGCGATCCGCTTGTATACGAAACCCTGCAAAGGCTTAACATTTCTTTTGATTACTATGAGCACCCTCCGGTGCCAACCGTTGAGGAGGCAACAAAATACTGGAAGGGTATTGATTCCACCCATTGTAAAAACCTATTTCTTCGGAATCATAAGGGCGATAGGCACTACCTGGTAATCCTTGAATACACACAAGTTCTTAACATTCACCAGCTCGAAAGGGTGCTAAATCAAGGAAAACTAACGTTTGCATCACCCCAACGCTTACTCAAATACCTAGGGCTAACTCCAGGCTCGGTTTCACCTTTCGGACTACTCCACGACACCTCACACCATGTGCAGGTGTTTATTGATTCTCAGCTGTGCCAGACTCACCACCTCAGCTTTCACCCTAACCTAAACACCGCCTCCCTGGTAATCCCAACAAGGGATTTTTTTATCTTTCTGGCATGGACAGGTAACCCCTACGAGCTTATCACCATATAAAAATTTCCCCCTGCACACTAGCAAGGGGAACACGAGCTGAAATAGCTACACGTGACAACTTAGCCGCATTTGGAATACCCACAACTTTGACATGTCAAACATCCCTCCTGGTAAACCAGCGATTCGGAACCGCACTCGGGGCATTTTTTGCCGGGTTTGGCCTTGGTGCCATCAGGAATGTAGCGACGTAGGGCTCTCTCCACTCCTGCCTTCCATGTGTTAATTGTTTCGCTATCCAGCCGCAGCGACGACACAAGATTAACCACATCGGGAATGGGCATTCCGTTGCGCAGCACACCTGAAATCAACTTGGCATAGTTCCAGTACTCCTTGTTGAACATGTGCGACAGGCCGCCAATCGTATTGGTATAGCCATACTTATCAACATACTGAAAGTCGTACCGGCTTCCATTCTCATCCTTTATCTTGATAATTTTCCCTTTGATCACCGATTTGGGGATTGGGAGAACGTCATCCTCGGTTAAACCGGTAAAAATCTCGTAGGGGCGGTTGTCATACAAGCCAACAAATGCCACCCAGTCCTCACGGTTATTTTTGAATCTAATTACATCGCAGTCGAGCACGGGTGGCCTTTTAGCAGGGAAGGTATCTTTTGAATCCCCTTCGGCATCCTTTCTATCGGCAATCAGAACGCCCTCACGCGATCCCTCACGATAGACAGTGCAACCCTTGCAACCGCTTTCCCAAGCAGTTTGGTAAACTTTGGCCACCAGCTCTTCGGTGGCATTCTCGGGCAGGTTGACGGTTACGCTAATGGAGTGGTCAACCCATTTCTGTATCATCCCCTGCATTTTAACCTTGCTTACCCAATCCACATCTCCAGAAGTAGCGCCATAGTAGGGTGATAGTTTAACAAGTTCCTGAAGCTTGTCGTCGCTGTAACCTTTAACCTCATCGGTGTTGTAGCCGTTTACCTCCAGCCATGTAAGAAATTTATGATGGAACACGTTAAATTCCTCCCATGAATCCCCCACCCCATCAACAAAGGTTATTTTAACATTTTTATCGTTGGGGTTCACCTTCCGGCGTCGTCTGTAGTAGGGCAGAAATACCGGCTCTATTCCAGAGGTTGTTTGGGTCATAAGGCTGGTTGTGCCGGTAGGTGCAATGGTGAGCAGGGCAATATTTCTCCTGCCATAGGTAACCATTTCGCTATAAAGCTGCTCATCTTCGGCCTTAATACGCTTAATAAAAGGGTTGTTGGTTTCACGCTGGGCGTTATAAATAGGGAATGCTCCCCTATCCTTAGCCAGGTTTACAGACGAACGGTATGCCTCAACAGCTAGCACACGTTGAACTTCAACAGCAAAATCAACTGCATTATCGGAGCCGTAGCGCAAGTTTAGTGCAGCCAGCATATCTCCTTCGGCCGTAATACCAATTCCAGTTCGCCTTCCCTCAATTGTCTTGCGCCTAATTTTCTGCCAGAGGTTCCGTTCAACAGCCTTAATTTCTTCTTCTTCGGGGTCGGAGTTAATTTTATCGAGAATGGCATCAATCTTTTCCAGCTCCAGGTCAATGATGTCGTCCATGATGCGTTGGGCTGCATGGGCATGCCTTTTGAACAGGTCGAAGTTAAATTTTGCCTTAGGGGTAAAGGGATTTTCAACATAGCTATAAAGGTTGATTGCCAGCAACCGGCAGCTATCGTAAGGGCAGAGGGGAATCTCGCCACAGGGATTGGTTGATACGGTTCGATAACCTAAATCGGCATAGCTGTCGGGAACCGATTCGCGAATAATGGTATCCCAGAATAGAACCCCCGGTTCAGCTGATTGCCATGCGTTGTGTATCACCTTTTTCCACAGGGATGCAGCATCAATTTCCTGGCGGTACTTTGGCTTAGGTGAGTCAACGGGGTACTGTTGAATGTAAGGTTTACCCTCAATAGCTGCCCGCATAAACTCATCGTCAATTTTAACCGACACGTTAGCACCCGTAATTTTCCCGGGCTCCATCTTGGCATCTATAAATTTTTCGGAATCAGGATGTTTTATGGAGATGCTTAGCATTAGAGCTCCGCGCCGCCCGTCCTGAGCCACCTCGCGCGTGGAGTTTGAGTAGCGCTCCATGAAGGGCACAATACCTGTAGAGGTTAGCGCACTGTTAAGCACAGGGCTTCCTTTTGGTCGGATGTGGGAAAGGTCGTGGCCTACACCTCCCCTGCGCTTCATAAGCTGCACCTGCTCCTCATCAATTTTCATAATTCCCCCATACGAATCGGCATTACCGCTATTCCCTATTACAAAGCAGTTAGAAAGCGAGGCAATTTGATACTTATTGCCTATGCCGGTCATTGGCCCTCCCTGGGGTACTATGTACCGAAAATCTTTTAGCAGCTCGTAGAGCGCTTCCTCCCCCATCGGGTTTGGGTATCTTGCCTCGATTCTTGCCAACTCACGGGCAATTCTACGATGCATGTCGTCGGGTGTCTTTTCGAAAATTTTACCAAAGGAATCCTTAAGGGCATACTTGCTAACCCATACCTTTGCAGCCATTTCGTCACCCTTAAAATACTTAATACTTGCCTCGTAGGCTTCATCAAAACTATAGGTTGCTGCCATTTGTTCTGCCTGATTGTTCATCAGGGTATCTTTTTTTGTCTCCATTATATTTTGGTTGTATAAGTCGCAATAAAAAACTTTCCCATATGCCTGACAATAAGAATTGTGCGGATTTTTGAAAATTTGGGAAAGCAGGTACGAAGTTATTAAAGGTTAACCTTTGACGCCAAGCTAAACATGTTCTAAATATTAACAATCATTTTTAGTTATTAACACCGGCAGCTTATGAAGGGAAGGCAATAAAAGCTGACAAGGGACTTCACCCCTTGCTAGCTATTGCGCCCCGTTGGGGCTAAAATCAAGGGTAAAGGTTAAGGGATGATGGGAAGAAAATCCCCCATTAAAAAGCTAAGGGTAAAAACCCACAACAGGCTAAGTGTTTAGGAAACAGGGTTTTAATGGTGACAAATATTTACTTGTTA
>DCDD01000159.1 GCA_002316235.1 Bacteroidales bacterium UBA1064 | reverse complement strand
GAAGCTTCAATGGGTGTCCCCAACTTCCGTCAGAGTTTATGGTGCTGAAGTACAGGTCGCAGTCGCCTTGGCAAATGGTGTAGTACATGGTTTTACCATCAGATGAGAGCGATTGGGCTCCTTCGTTAAAAACCGTGCTTAGCGGGGAGCCAACCGGTATTCCCTTGCTCCAGGTTCCATCCTCGTTTCGTGTGCTGGTGTAAAAGTCTTCCTGCCATTTGGTTCCCTTTATTCCTACCTCTGGTTCCTTTGGTAAGCGTACGGTGTAAACTATGGTTCGCTCGTCAACCGATAGGCTGGGCCAGTACTCGTCGAGAGTGGTATTTATGCTATCCCCTATGTTGGCTGGGTTGAAGGGAACAGGGTTGGCAACAGCATGGATTGCAAACCTGCATCTTTCGATATTATTTCTGGCAAGTTCCACCATGCTGCCGGATGTTTCATGGTAGGTTAAATACTTTTCGAAGTACTCCAGGGCTTTTTGGTAGTTTCCAATGCTGAAGTTTAGAACACCCAAGTTGAAGTATGTCTTGGGGAAAAAATTGTTGTTTATGCTTACCGCCTTTTCTGCTGAAGAAATAGCTTTCTCAGGTTCTCCCTTTTCAGAGTAAACCTGCGTTAGCACGAGGTAAGCTTCAATAAAATTATGCTCTATTTTGATACTCTCCTTCAGCAACCTTTCCGCTTCGTCCAGGTTGTAGCGGTTATATGCAGCAAGTGCTTCGTTGTAGCGTGCCACCGCCCGCTTATTTTTAGTGCTCAGATTTTTAGGTGATTGAGCACTAAGAAGCATGGGTAGTAGAAATATCAGGAGCAGGAGTATTTTTTTCATGCTTTGGAGATGTCCAGTAGTGTGCCAGCAGCTAAATTCTACGCTACAATATACAAAAGTAAACGAAAGTAGGTAAAATGTATGATTTGGGTTATTTTTTATGGATACTCCTTGCTATTAACAACCGCTTGGTTTTTGTAGTAGTGAGTTAAAGAGCGAATTTTATTCAGCTTACGGAATGTGCATGAACTTATGCGCCTGCAGCGATATTCTCCATTTTGGGTTTTGCTTTATGTAGTCCACCAGCAAGGGGGTAATGCTTTCGTGGACGCTCCATTCGGGTTGGAGAAAAAGCATGCAGTCTGGTCGAACCCTTTGGGCATTTGCTTCTGCCCAGCACAGGTCGGCCTGTTTGGCAATAATCACCTTGAGTTCGTTGGCCTTTGAATAGTTTAAATCCACTGGTGGCTGCTGCTGTTTAGGAGATAGGCAAACCCAATCCCATTGACCTGTAAGCGGGTAAGCGCCTGAAGTTTCAAGGAATGTTTGGATGTTATGTTTTTTAAGCTCGCTGCAAAGGTACCCGAGAGGGTAAAGTGTTGGTTCGCCACCCGTTACCACCACTGCCCTGGCAGGATATGCTATTGCCCTTTGAACGATCTCGTCCACGCTAACCGGAGGGAATAGTCTGGAGTTCCACGATTGCTTCGAATCGCACCACGAACAGCCCACGTCGCATCCACCAATTCGAATAAAGTAAGCCGCCCTCCCTGTTTGAAAGCCCTCACCCTGAAGGGTGTAGAACTCCTCCATAAGGGGCAATACTTTACCCGACTCGAGTTCAGGATTTATGGTTGTATGATCACCCATGCTAATCGTTGCCTGTGTATGAAAAGAGCAACTTGTGGTCACGTGCAGCTCCGCTGGCAGCCCACTCCTCAGGAATAATTTTCCAAGTACCGAATGATTTTGGGGTGATAACTTTTTGTTGCTCAATGAACTTCATGATGTAAAAGCGCAGGTCCTTATCGGTTGATGCAACAATACGTTTCTGAATATCCTCGGCCGAGAGTCCGCAGCCCTTAGTCAAATGTCCACCTCCACCATTTCCACGGTATGAGTTAATCGCCACCCGGTAGGTTTTGGCTGTATCGAACGGTTCTCCATTGACCATAGAAAGTATGGTAACCTTATTGCCATCGGGCTTCGATACATCAACTGTGTAAACAATTCCTGCTGCTGAATCGAAGTTGTAGTAGCGGCTAGCTAGCTCAACTTTCCCCCTGTTATCCGTTGCCATGCTACCATCGGCATTTTGCCTGAACCGTAACAGGTGGTCGTTGGCGTCCTTCATGGTGTTGAACCATAGTGATGCAGAGTACTCCATGTAGGCATCAACCTCGGCACCGGTGAGATTCATGGTGTATAGAAAATTTTCAAACCGGTAAAGTTTAAACATGTCGCTAACCCTCACAATCCCTTTGTTTATGGTTGAAACAAACGATAGCGGCGCAGCAAACGAAATATCGGCATTCGTGATGCTGAGCTGGGCGCTGTGAATAAAATCCATGAAAGCGGTTGGTCCAAAGTATGCATTTGCGCTGGAGATGGTTTGTGTAAATTCTCCCAGGGGCTGGTTAACAAAGGAGTCAACCTTTTGGTAGCAACTTTTAAATTCTGCCATGAATGCGGAGTCGGGAGAAAACCTTCGGGTTTCAACCAGTGTTCCGGTAATATTTTTTGAAACTACCCTCTTTTTCTTGTCTAATGAAAGCTGTATGGTTGCCTCCGAGATGTAGCGTGCTGATGAGGTTGGGTCGAGAACCAACACGGAATCGCCCTGCACGTTTTCAACTTTGGTTATCAGCTTATCATGGTCGTGCCCAATGAAGATGACATCAAATCCCGGTACCTTTCTGGCTACCAGCAGGGATGCATTCTCATTCAACGGAGTTTCGGCATTTGCACCTCCATAGCTGGAGTTATAGCCCGAGTGGAAGAGTCCAACCAGCACATCGGGTTTCTCCTTTTCCTGTATTTGTTGAACCCAGTATGTAGCCGATTCAACCATATCGTCGAAACGCATGTTAGGCCAAAGGTTTCGGGGAAGCCAGCTGGGAATGCCGGGGGTTATTAACCCCAAAATGGCCACTTTTAAACCGCTTCGTTTAATGATGGTGTAGGGTTTAAATGCAGGTTCCCCTGTAATGGTGTTTATTGCATTTGCTGCCATCCACGGAATGGCAAGTTCCCTTTCTACTTTTCGGTAAACCAGCGGGCCAGTTTCAATATCGTGGTTGCCAACGGTTGCCGCATCGTAGCCCATGTAGCTGAATACCCTCGAAACAATGTTACAACTTGAGCTGTCAATGTAGTTGGAATAGTAAACGGTTGGTTGTCCCTGAAGAATATCGCCATTATCCAGCAGGATAACCTGCTGTTGACTATTTTCCCTTTCCTTCTTAACGTAGGTGTAAACCTGTGCCATGCTCGATTCCATTGGCTTATTCCCGATAAAGTCGTATGGGAAAATAGCTCCATGAACGTCACTGGTTTCCAGTATCTTAATGGTGACTGTTTCCTGAGCGTAGCAGAATAGCGACAAACTTACTAACGCCTGTAGTAGAATAATTCTTGATGTAATAAATTTCATAGTCCTTAACTTTAAAATCGACGGCGTAAAAATAGCCTAATTTTTCCTTTTTGTCTGGCCTGCTTGGCTGGTTAATTTTAAGAATGAGTAATGGTTGTCTGGTCTTTATGTGTTTATTGATATGGTATAATGCCTGATTTTTGTTATGATGAGTTTTCATCGGTTTTACTGGTGATATCCGGCAAAGCTTGGTACCATTCAGGTTATTTAGGTCTTTAACCCTAACAAAATTTTAGGTTTTCTATCACAAGTAATTTTACCTATACCCTTTAGGCTTCGGGGTTGGGCGGAGAAACCCATATATTGGTTTCACCTGACTCCCATTACGCTTGGTTGTTTATGGGTGCTTACGCTTGCCCCCCTACACGGGTGTTTCATATTTTTCCCATCTTCTTACTGTTAGTAGCATAGTCCCTTATGTTGAGAAAGATTAAAAAAAAGCTTTAAAATTTTAAACTAAATGAAACGATGAATTGTTATTTGAATAACACAAAGAGGCTATACAGAAAAAAATGTGCTAAAGCAACCAAATTAATGTAAACCAAAATAAGGAGGAACAATTATGAACACTTACGATTTGAAAGGGAAGGTAGCCGTTGTAACCGGTGCCATGCGCGGAATTGGGAAGGGTATAGCCCTGCTGTTAGCCCGAAATGGCGCAAGGGTTGTGGTAACCGACATTGATAAAGCTAGCTGCGAGCAGGTGGTAAAGGAAATTGAGAAGGCAGGCGGAACGGGCGTGGCCTTTAAGCTAGACGTTACCAACGAGCAGGAGATTCAGGATGTGGTGAAATCCGTTCATGCCCAGTTTGGAAGAATTGATATTCTGGTAAATAATGCCGGAATATTTATCCAGGAAGAGCTCGATGGTATGGATGCTGCTAAAATTGACAAGGAACTTGGCGTAAACCTACGGGGGACGCTTCTTTGTACAAAAAGTGTGCTGCCCATAATGAAGCAGCAGCACTACGGCAAAATTGTTAACCTTGCCAGCATAGCCGGATTTGTTGGCTTTGAGGTGGCAAGCGTTTACTCAGCAACCAAGGGAGCCATAGTTAACCTAACCCGGGAGTTGGCGCTCGAGCTTGGAAAATACGGAATTAACGTAAATGCTGTTGCCCCTGGAGTTATAGAAACCCCTATGACCGATGGACTCTTGGAAGATAAAAATGTTGCGGCTGCTCTTCTCTCCAAAATTCCTTATGGTCGTACCGGCAAACCCGAAGACATTGCAAACGGTGTAGGTTTTCTGGTTAGCGACGACAGCAGCTATATTACCGGGCATACTCTGGTTATTGACGGTGGTTGGCTTACCATGTAATTTTTTCACGAAATTGTTTTTGAAGCCGAATTTGTAAATTCGGCTTCTTTTGTATGGTGTGTCGGGCAAAC
>DCDD01000017.1 GCA_002316235.1 Bacteroidales bacterium UBA1064 | reverse complement strand
AGGTGCTCTGGTTGAGAGGCAGAACGGGAAAAGGTTAACCCCCGCTCGGCGAAGTTTAGCAAAGCGTAACTTCGTCGTATTTAAGTAGCGGTTTGCCTTCGGCGAACTCGACAAAAAACGGCTCGGTTCCCGACCGCGTAACATTTAACTTTTCTCCGCCAAGAGTTACACAAGCTCCGTCAGAGTTTGACGGGCCCTGAATTCCTTTAATATTTAACCATTTTCATGGTACAGCTATATTAACCATCCTTTAGTTAGCCCTTATATATAGAAAAAATATCTATAATGTAAGTTAATACTATGAGAAAAATACTAAATTTGAATAAAATGTATAATTTACAACTAAAACTTGTTGTGGCTATTGATATATCCGGTAATTTTGAACCAAAATAGGATAATCATCATGAGCGAGATTAGCTTGAAGGTTAAGGAACTTTCCGAGAAATACCGCGACTATACGGCTAGTAACTTGTCGCGTTTGGTCAGGATAAAATCCCTAAGCACCCAGGAGCACGATGTTCAGCTGGAGCTAAAGAGACAAATGGAGGAAGCCGGCTTCGATGAGGTAAGGATTGATGGGTTAGGGAATGTAGTTGGCCGAATAGGCAACGGTAGTAGGATATTGGCAATAGATGGCCACATGGATACCGTTGACATTGGTTACCGCAACAACTGGGACTTCGACCCGTTAGGAGGTGAAATTAGCGATGGATTCGTGCACGGAAGGGGCTCTGTTGACCAGAAAGGTGGTCCAGCCTCATTCGTAACTTCAGGACGAATACTGAAAGAACTGGGCTTCGACCGCGATCTCACCATTTACTTCGTCGGCAGCGTAATGGAGGAGGATTGCGACGGGCTATGCTGGAAGTACATCATCGAGGAGGATGGTATTAAACCCGATTTTGTAATCAGCACCGAACCAACTAACCTAAATATCTACAGAGGGCATAGGGGAAGAATGGAGATGCACGTCCAATTTTACGGGGTGTCAGCCCATGGCTCGGCTCCTGAGCGTGGCAAAAATGCCATCTACATGGCCTCAAGGGCTGCTCTGGAGATTGAGAAGCTCAACGAACACCTGAAGGTTGACGAATTTTTGGGCAAGGGAAGCGTTACAATTTCTGAAATCGTATCGGGGAGTCCGTCGCTTTGTGCGGTAGCCGATTATGCCCGAATTCATCTCGACCGCAGGCTGACCTGGGGTGAAACCATGGAAACGGCTGTTGGCGAGGTGGAGGAGATTGTTAAAAACATGAATGCCAAGGTTGAGGTGCTGAACTACTCCGAGAAGGCCTACACCGGCCTGGAGTACGGCATGGTTAAATACTACCCAACTTGGAAAATGCCTGAAGATCATTTAATTGTGCAAACCGGGGTTAAAGCATTCAGCCAGCTTTATGGCAAAAACCCAAAGGTTGACAAGTGGACATTTTCAACCAACGGTATTATGACCTGTGGCGTTTACGGAATTCCAACCATAGGATTTGGCCCGGGCAACGAGGTGCTGGCTCATGCTCCAAACGAAAAGGTGCCTGTTAACGATTTGGTGGTTGCCTCAGCATTTTACGCCCTATTTGCCTACACCATCTAGCTGGTTGAAATTTTTAGGTTTACTTTCTCTTTACCATTTTAGGGCAGTGATGCTGCTGTTATTTTTGTTTAGAGGAATTTTAATGGAAGCTGCCTATAGCTATTGCTAATCGAGTTAAAAAGTTGTCTGTTTATTTAAACAATT
Organism: Bacteroidales bacterium UBA1064; assembly: GCA_002316235.1. GTDB lineage: Bacteria > Bacteroidota > Bacteroidia > Bacteroidales > Tenuifilaceae > UBA1064. Next base: position 3,178 of record DCDD01000017.1, on the reverse strand, counting down.
TATGTTGATGGATAGAGTTGAAATCATCGAAAGGTTAAAAACCAACCTGCATGGCAGGGATTTCCTCCTAACGTGGGAGAAAAGTGAAGACGAGTTAAGGATGATACTTGGGGTAGCCGATATCCTTAAGGAGATGAGAAACCGTAATATATCTACAAGGGTATTCGACTCGGGCCTGGCAATTTCCAATTTTAGGGACAAGTCAACCCGTACCCGATTTTCTTTTGCATCGGCCTCCAACATGCTGGGGCTGGCTGTTCAGGATCTTGACGAGGAGAAATCGCAGATTTCGCATGGGGAAACCGTTCGTGAAACTGCCAACATGATTTCGTTTCTATCCGATTTTATAGGCATTCGCGACGATATGTACCTTGGCGAAGGTAACAAGTACATGCGGCAGGTTGGCACAGCACTCGACGATGGGTTTGCCAACGGCGTGCTACCGGTGAGGCCGGGTATTGTCAACCTGCAATGCGATATGGACCACCCAACCCAGGTTATGGCCGATTTGCTTCACCTTACCCATGAATTCGGCTCCCTGGAAGCCTTGAGGGGTAAAAAGCTGGTGATGAGTTGGGCTTACTCCCCTAGCTACGGAAAACCTCTATCGGTCCCCCAGGGGGTTATTGCCCTTATGACCCGTTTCGGCTTGAATGTGGAGCTCGCATACCCGGAAGGTTACGACTTAATACCCGAGATTGTTGATGTAGCTAGGAATAATGCTGCCAAAAGCGGCGGATCGTTTACCATTAAACATTCCATGGCCGAAGCCATGCGCGGCGCTGATATAGTTTATCCAAAAAGCTGGGCTCCATTTCACATCATGGAGCAGCGAACCCAATTGCTAAAAAGTGGCGATAAGAAGTTACTGAACGAGCTGGAGCAAACCTGCCTGGCTAACAATGCCCGGCATAAGGACTGGGAGTATAACGAGGAGATGCGTAGGTTGACCAGTAAGTCCGACGCCCTTTACCTCCACTGCCTGCCCGCCGACATTTCCGGTGAATCGTGTGCACAAGGTGAGGTAAGTGCTGAAACTTTTGAGCGCTACCGCATAAAGACCTACCTTGAGGCGGGATATAAGCCCTACATAATTGCAGCCATGATGCTTGCTAACCGCTTTGAGGATACAGCAGGATTAATGAAAAAATTACTAGACCGAAAGCAGGAACGGGTTACCAGTGTTTTAAAGCTGTAAGAAGGTAGTTGGAGCTTTGCGCCAGGGTAAGAACAATTCTAGCCGGGTTGGGCAAACCATAATTTTTTCTGCCCATATAGCTTACTAAGGAAATAGCGAAAAAACCTGCCGGAACCATCTATGTGGGGGGCAGGTTTTTTCGCTTTTAGGAAAATCAACCAAAAGGGTTGACTTTTATTTCAGCAATTCATCTGTTTTTTAATTTAGCTAAAATTTCTAGCTGGTAGCACCTTCTTCACTTATAAAATTTAATAGCTAAAGCACAAAGTGTTTTCTCTATTCCGGAGTTACAGATCATTTAACCTCATCGGGGTGCAATGTTCTCTCAAATTCAGCTTTTGCCCTAACCGGACAGTCGGGTGCCTTACACTCAATTGCAGGTTCCTGGTGCTGCTTGTTGCTGGCAGGTTCCCATCCCATGGTGATGTATAGGGTAAAGAAACCGACAATATAGGCCAGGGTAACGTGCCAGCCTTTTCGTAACCATAGCGTTACATTTTTAGCCTCCTGGAACTTATTGGTTATAGCCACGCCAGCCGACGAACCAAACCAAATCATAGAACCTCCAAAGCCCACGGCGTAGGCCAGCATACCCCAATCGTAATGCCCCTGGTCAAGGCAGAGCTTTGTTAGCGGGATGTTGTCAAAAACAGCCGAAACAAACCCCAGAATAAATGCGGTCATCCATGAAGCATCGGGAAGGGTCTCAACCGGCATGAACGAGGCAGAGGTTACCAGGCACAAAAGAAAAATGGTTCCCTTAATGGATACTCCAACCTCGTGCCAGGGAATTTTGGTAAAAATTGCCCCAATAAGAATGGCAATCCACACCCCAAGGGCAGGCATATCGTAGTATATGTTCGATAGAATTGCACCGGCAAGAATAAGCACCACTATTCCCAGGCGAACCCAGTCAATCTTTACATCAGTCTTTGCATCCTTAACAATTTGCTGATGGTGGTCCTGCTGGTGTGCAGCAAACCATGCCAGAATTATAAGGGCAACCCCGGCAGCTACGTAGGCATGCAGAACATTAAATGCTGAAACCCCGTCAATCCACATCATGGTGGTGGTGGTGTCGCCAACCACGCTACCTGCACCTCCTGCATTTGAAGCAGCAACAATTGCCGCTATATAGCCAACATGTACTTTATTCTTGAAAACTACCAGGGCAATTGTGCCACCAATCATTGCAGCGGCAATGTTATCGAGGAATGACGAGAGGATGAATATAAAAACTAGCAGTACAAACGGACCCTTCCAACCATCTGGAAGAAACCTGGGTAGTATATCCGGGACGCCCGATTCCTCAAAAATTTTTGCCAGTATGGCAAATCCCAGCAACAATCCCAGCAGGTTAACCAGAATACCCCATTCCCCCTGACGCAGGTCCTTGTGCAATATCTGGTCAACCATCGGATTTTCTCCGAAAAAGTGCTCGGCAAAAGGATACCCGGAAATAAATAGCAGCTTGTAGAGCACAATTGCCGTTAATCCGCATATTGCCACCCAAAAGGTTTGTTTATGAAAAAGGGCAACTCCTATAAGGGTTAGGCCAAACAGTATAAATTCAACCCGGATTCCACCAATAGAAGGTGCCTCACTTCCTCCCTCGGAGGCGAAAACAAAAACAGGCAAAAACAGCAGCATGAGCAGAAATGCCAACGGTTTACCGTTCTTTATGCTCAAGACATTCTTTAGTAACATCTTGAAATTCATAAGTTTAGTTTAAAGTTAATTTTAGGTTAGGAATGCGTCAAATTTAACAAATCAATGAAAATAATCTAGCTTTTGCGGTTGGTAATAGATAATTTTAGCAAATGTTGTTTTTTTAAGGCATTTTAGAGGTCAAAATACATGGGAATATCTAAAGTATAATATGGTCTTCACACAAGCAAAATCAGCTGGGAAAATATATCTCCACCTTCGGCGTAGAGGTGGTTGAAATGGAAAAAAATAATGTATTCTCCTTAGTGTATT
>DCDD01000085.1 GCA_002316235.1 Bacteroidales bacterium UBA1064 | reverse complement strand
TTTTGAATCTTGAATTTTTTTATCCTTTACCCTTTATCCTTTATACAACCTTCCCTGCCAGGTATTCCTCTGTTCGAGTAGCTTCTCGAACATGACCATAAGCTGATCGGTTCTGTAGCTACCCCAACCATTAGTGGCCAGGAATCGGGGCGGAGCTTCTCCCGTTATCCGCTCCACCACCATGTTGGGGTTTAACCTTTCTACCACGTCAACCATAAAGTTGAGGTACTCCTCCATCCCAAAAAGTTGGAATGCCCCAGGATCTAATTCATACCGTTTTGCCATGACTGTCCCCCTGATTACCTGAAGTTGATGGAACTTCACGGTGTGAATAGGAAGGGAGGATAGAATGCTGGCTTCAGCCAGCATTTCGTTGCGCGTCTCGCCTGGTAGCCCAAGAATTATATGAGCACCAACCTTTATTCCCCGCCTATGCGTTTCCTCGATAGCCCAAACCGATTGCTCGAAGGTATGCCCCCGGTTAATCGCCTCAAGCGTTCGGTTGTAGCACGATTCCACACCGTACTCAAGAGTTACGTAATGCTTAGCTGCAAGCTGTCCGATGTAGTTAAGTTTTTCTTCATCAACACAATCGGGGCGAGTTCCAATAACCAGCCCTATAACCCCTGGAAAGGCCAGCGCTTCTTCGTAAAGCATGCGAAGGTGCTCTATTGGTGCATGGGTATTGGAGTAGGCTTGAAAGTATGCCAGAAATCTTTTTGCCCGACGATAGCGAACCTTATGAAACTCAATCCCTTCCTCAATTTGCTGGGTAATTGATTTTGTGGGGTGGCAGTAGCTGGGGTTAAACGCCTCATTATTACAGTAGGTGCATCCACCGGTTGCAACTGTACCGTCACGGTTCGGACACGAAAAACCGGCATCAATGGCCAACTTTTGAACTCTACCACCAAACTCCCGTTTAAAGTAACCCGAGTAGGTGTTGAATCGGCGGTTATCGCCCCATGGGTAAACGTCGCTCATCTACGTGCACGCTTGTTTTTTTGGTGTAAGTGTACTGGTAGAGCCTTTCTGATATTGGCCTATAGCAAAATCAGCTATCTCAGATGGCTGTTTATGATGTGCAAAGGTAGCGATTTCAATGAACTGTATATTCGTAAAAGTTGGTATTGCATTTTTGCTTGGGTAGCTATAACTTTTACTTCTTGATCTTGTTGAGCACTTCAAAATTCTGATTTGTGGTTCTTTGTTGGCAATATCTGGCTACCTATGCAGGTAATTTGTTTTTTAGCTGTTAAAATAATTTTTTATCTTTATGAATTTCAGCTATATTGCAGATACTTTTTAGAAAAAAATGGTATTTTTTCCTATAAATGTTAAAGTTATATATTTTTGCAGTTTGATTAATTCCCATACATAATGTCTAACTAATTAATTGTAAATCGTTTAAATGACAAATCAGGAAGAAATGGCCAAAGAGGCTACAGAATTAGAAAAACCTACCCCTGTGGCAGGAGAGAATGTTAACACTGTGAATTTAGAAAATTTTGACTGGGATTTGTACGCCAGGGAAGGGGCCTACACCCCCGAGCAACGAAAGGAGCTGGAGGATATTTATGACAAAACTCTATCAACAGTTGCTGAAAATGAGGTAGTTGAGGGAACAGTCGTAGCAATTACCAAGCGTGAGGTATTTGTTAATGTCGGCTACAAGTCGGAGGGAGTGCTGAGTATCAGCGAGTTTCGTTATAATCCCGATTTAAAGGTAGGCGATAAGATTGAAGTTTATGTTGAAAGTTCAGAGGACAAACGCGGACAGCTGGTTCTTTCGCATAAAAATGCCCGTGTTCTACGCTCATGGGATCGTGTTAATGCAGCCCTGGAGAAGGATGAGATAATTAAGGGATATATAAAATGCAGAACTAAGGGCGGTATGATAGTGGATGTTTTCGGTATTGAGGCATTCCTGCCCGGCTCTCAAATTGATGTGAAGCCAATACGCGACTACGACATCTACGTGGGAAAAACCATGGAGTTCAAGGTTGTTAAAATCAACCAGGAGTATAAAAATGTTGTGGTGTCGCATAAGGCGCTTATCGAGGCCGAACTCGAACAGCAAAAGAAGGAAATCATCTCCAAACTCGAAAAAGGTCAGGTGCTTGAGGGCACCGTTAAAAATATTACCAGCTACGGCGTATTCATTGATTTGGGAGGCGTTGATGGGCTCATCCATATTACCGACCTTTCCTGGGGCCGGGTCAACCACCCCGAGGAGGTTGTTCAGCTCGACCAAAAACTTAACGTGGTAATCCTCGATTTTGATGATGCCAAAAAGCGTATTGCCCTTGGGCTGAAGCAGCTTACACCCCATCCTTGGGATTCGCTCGATACTAACCTCAAGGTTGGCGATGTGGTTAAAGGTAAGGTTGTGGTTATTGCCGATTACGGGGCTTTTGTTGAAATTGCCCCCGGCGTTGAAGGCCTTATTCATGTTTCCGAAATGTCGTGGAGCCAGCACCTGCGTAGCGCTCAGGAGTTTCTCAAGGTGGGCGATATAGTTGAAGCTCAAATACTCACCCTCGATCGTGAGGAGCGCAAGATGTCGCTGGGAATGAAGCAGCTTAAACCCGACCCATGGGATAAGATTGACGAAAAGTATCCTTTGGGTTCTAAGCATACCGCAAAGGTTAGGAATTTTACCTCCTTTGGGATTTTTGTAGAAATTGAGGAAGGGGTTGATGGGCTTATCCATATCTCCGACCTAAGCTGGACAAAGAAAATTAAACACCCTGCCGAGTTTACCTCGGTTGGTGCAGAAATAGAGGTAGTTGTTCTTGAAATTGACAAGGAAAACCGTCGCCTCAGCTTGGGCCACAAGCAGCTGGAGGAAAACCCATGGGATGTTTTCGAAACCATTTTCACCGTTGACTCCATCCATGAGGGCACCGTCATCGATGTATTCGACAAGGGCGCCGTTGTGGCCTTACCCTATGGGGTTGAAGGATTTGTTACCCCTAAGCATCTGGTTAAGGAAGACGGCTCCTCAGCTAAAGTTGACGAGAAGCTTCCCTTCAGGGTGCTCGAATTCAACAAGGCAGCTAAACGCATAATTCTCTCCCATAGTCGAACCTATGAGGAGGATAAGAAAGCGGAGGAAAAGGCGGATAAAAAATCTAAAACTTCTTCCACACAAAAAGCTGTTAAAAAGTTGAATGCTAATATAGAAAAAACTACCTTAGGGGATATTTCCGAGCTGGCAGCTTTAAAGACCGAACTTGAGGAAAACAGCAAAAAGGAAGCAAAGGCCAAGAAGGAGACCAAGCCTAAAAAGGAGACCAAGACAGCTAAAGCAGCTGCGAGTGAGGATGAAAACGTAAAAGTGGACGAACCCAAGGCCGATGCCGAAGCAAAGGACGAACCCAAAGTTGATGAGTAGCGGCAAAGTATAACCATTTAATCCTGAAAACGATGGAATTTAAAATTGAGAAATTTGATAAGTTTACGCTGGTTGAGGTGTTGGAGGAAAAACTTGACACCAACATCGCCCCAGGGTTAAAATCAGAGTTGGTTTTAATATCGGGGAATGGTGAGCGTAATCTGATACTCGACCTGAGTACCTGTCGTTACTGCGATTCATCAGGATTAAGTGCCATACTTGTTGCTAACAGGCTTTGCAAGAATGCGGGTGGCACCTTTGTGCTCACCGGTTTGACTGATGCGGTTGAAAGGCTAATTACCATATCCCAACTCGATACGGTGCTCAACATTGCCTACTCCATGGAGGAAGCCGTGCAGATTATAGAGAATGCAGAAATGGAGAGCAGCAAGAAGTGACCTTTTCTGTAACCATCTTGGGAAGTAGCTCGGCTATCCCTACACCTACCCGATTTCCATCCGCTCATGTGCTCAACGTGCATGAGCGGTTGTTTTTAGTTGATTGCGCCGAGGGCACACAGATGCAGCTCCGCCGCTTTCATATCCGGATGAATCGTATTAACCATATTTTCATCACCCACCTTCATGGCGATCACGTTCTGGGCCTTTTCGGCCTGATTTCAACCTTTAACCTATTAGGTCGGAAGCAGCCCCTGCATCTGTTTGCCCCTAAGGAGCTGGAAAGCGTGCTAAACTTCAACGTGGGTGTTTTTACCGATAAACTCTCGTTCCCTGTTATTTTCCATCCGGTTGACCCCAACATGTCGCAGCTGGTTTTTGAGGATAGGCATGTCAGCGTTACCTCGCTACCCCTTAGGCATAAAGTTCCTACCGTGGGTTATCTTTTTAAGGAAACCCCCTCGCTACCCAACATACGAAAGGACTGCATTCAGCAATACTCACTGGGCTTGGCCGATATTGTAAAAATTAAAAACGGCGCTGACTATATCGCTCCTGATGGCAAAATCATTCCAAATGCGGAGTTGACCTTCCATGCCCGGTTGCCCCGCTCATTTGCATACTGTTCCGATACCCTCTACAGCGAGAGACTGGTTGGGCTGATTAGAGGTGTGGATTTACTTTACCATGAGGCTACCTTTCTGGATGCAGATGTAGATCTGGCCCGTCAAACGGGACACTCCACTGCCTTGCAAGCTGCAACAGCTGCCGTTGGGGCGCACGTTGGGAAGCTGGTCATTGGACATTTTTCATCCCGTTACAAGAACATTTCGCAACACCTGCAGGAGGCAAGAAATATTTTCCCTGAAACCTATGCAGCCGAAGATGGCCAAGTATATGCCATTCCCGAAAAATTCGGCTAACCGGATGCTTGTTACAACAGAATTTTAACCCCAACTACCATATTCCTAGTTCATTTAAGGTTTATTTTATACCTTTGCAAATTCTGAAAATAGTCATTTTTCAATGTACGAAAAAATCGTTATACTCGATTTCGGCTCACAGTACACGCAGCTAATCGCCCGCCGAATAAGAGAGTTAAATGTTTACTGTGAAATATATCCCTACAACCAAATCCCGGTGTTGGATGGCACAATTAAAGGAGTAATCCTTTCGGGAAGCCCATTTTCCGTGAATGATAACGCCTCTCCTAAACCCGATTTGAGCGGAATTAGGGGGAAATTGCCAATTCTCGGAATTTGCTATGGAGCCCAGCTACTTGCCGCCAGCAGCGGGGGCCAGGTGATGCCTTCTAAAAGTAGGGAGTATGGACGTGCTACACTTGAAGTAATGGATGTTTCATCTAGCTTATTCAAAGATTTCCCCATACAGTCGCAGGTTTGGATGTCGCATGGCGATACTATCACCGCGCTCCCCCGTAACTTTTTGATTACTGCCAGCACCACGGATATTCAGGTTGGCGCATTTCAGGTAACAAACGAGCAAACCTATGGTATTCAGTTCCATCCTGAGGTTTACCATACTACAGAGGGAATTACCCTACTCCGAAATTTTGTGGTGGACATTTGCGGTTGCAGCCAAACATGGACACCTGCATCGTTTATTGAGGAAACTACCAGAAATCTTCGGGAAACTCTGGGCAGCGATAAGGTAGTATTAGGACTATCGGGTGGGGTTGACTCTTCAGTTGCTGCCCTGCTTTTGCACAGGGCAATTGGGAAAAATCTAACCTGCATTTTTGTTGACAACGGGCTTCTTCGTAAAAATGAGTACCAGCAGGTGCTCGACTCTTTTGGCAGCATGGGGCTTAACATAGTTGGAGTTGATGCCAGCCAGCAGTTCTACAACGAGCTAAAAGGTGTTACCGATCCCGAATCCAAACGTAAGATTATTGGCCGTAACTTTATTGAGGTCTTTGAGCGTGAAGCTCAAAAAATTCAAGGGGTCAGCTGGCTCGCTCAGGGAACTATCTACCCCGATGTAATAGAGTCGGTCTCGGTTAATGGCCCTTCGGCCAAAATAAAATCGCACCACAACGTGGGCGGGTTGCCAAACCAGATGAACCTTAAGGTTGTTGAGCCCCTTAGACTTCTTTTCAAGGACGAAGTTCGTAGGGTTGGTAAGGAGTTGGGGCTTTCGGCTGCAATACTTAACAGGCATCCCTTCCCGGGCCCAGGACTGGGCATTAGGGTGATAGGCGAGGTTACCCCCCAAAGAGTTAAGCTGCTTCAGGAGGCGGACAACATATACATCAAGGCCCTGAGGGAGTCGGAACTATACGATAAGATATGGCAGGCAGGTGCCATACTACTTCCGGTGCAGTCGGTTGGAGTTATGGGCGACGAACGTACCTACGAGAATGTGGTTGCCCTTAGAGCTGTTACTTCAACCGACGGAATGACCGCCGATTGGTACCCATTTCCCCATAATTTTCTGTCCAGGGTATCTAACGAAATCATTAACAAGGTGAGAGGGATAAACAGGGTGGTTTACGATATCAGCTCCAAGCCTCCTGCCACAATTGAATGGGAGTAGGCTTACTCTATGAACTTTTACCATTTGTTTCGGGTTTTACTACATGTAGAAATTTTCCTTTACCATGACTAAAAAACTACTCTATCTATGTGCTTTTGCCCTGATAATGCCTTTTGGGGCACTATCGCAGAACTCTTCAAGCTTTGGAGCCTACAAGTTTGTTCGGTTTATTCAGTACCTATCGGGCGATTACGTTGATACTATCAACGTTAACAAGTTGGTTGACAATGCCATTGTTGAAATACTCTCACAGCTCGATCCGCACTCCATCTATATTTCAAAAGAGGATGTTCAGGCTATGAACGAGCCCCTTGAGGGAAATTTCGAGGGGATTGGTGTGGAGTTCAACATTCTGAACGATACCCTTATGGTGGTTAATCCCATTTCGGGCGGACCATCTGAGAGGGTTGGCATACTAGCCGGCGACAGAATAATTGCCATTGATGGCAAGTCTATAACCAATATCAACCTGAAAATCACCGATGTGCATAAGTTGCTGCGAGGCCCAAAGGGAACCAAGGTAACCGTGCTCATTCATCGTAAGAGCCTTAGTACACCTGTGGAGTTCACCATCACCCGCGACCGTATTCCAATCTATAGCATCGATGCCTCCTACATGGCCGAGCAGGGTATCGGCTACATCAAGATTAACCGATTTGCCGCTACCACCGAGCAGGAGTTTGTTGAGGCTATGAACAAGTTGAACCAGCAAAAAATGAACGACCTGATCATAGACCTGAGAAACAACGGTGGAGGATTGCTTAACTCTGCTTACGACCTGGCCAACTACTTTTTCGACCCCGGCAAGCTGATTGTTTACACCGAGGGTCGTAATAGCCCAAGAACCAACTATTTTTCCACTTCTAAAAATAAGGTATTCAGGGGAAGGGTGGTAGTGCTCATTGACGAGGGATCGGCCTCGGCAAGCGAGATTCTTGCCGGAGCATTTCAGGACTGGGATAGGGGAATTATTGTTGGAAGGCGATCGTTTGGTAAGGGGTTGGTGCAAAATCAGCTGCCCTTGCCCGATGGTTCCATGATTCGACTCACCGTTGCACGTTACTTCACCCCAACCGGTAGAGCCATTCAACGCCAGTATAAATTTGGTGATCTGAAGGACTACTATTCCGATATGACTCAGCGTTACGACAGGGGCGAACTCTTCAACAAGGATAGCATTCATTTTGCCGATTCGCTTACCTATAAAACCCTCATCAGGCATAAAACGGTTTATGGTGGCGGAGGCATCATGCCCGACGTGTTTATTCCGCTCGACACCAACTACTATTCCGACTACTACGGTAAGCTGGTTCGTTCGGGAGTTATCAACCAATTTTCCTTAACCTGGGTAGATACCCACAGGAATGAGCTTTTAAAAGAATACCCCAAGTTCGACAAGTTTAAAAAGAATTTTCAGGTAACTGAAAAGATGATCTCCGAGCTGGTGGCTTTAGCCGAGAGTAGCGGAATTCCCAGCGATGAGAAAGGTTTAGCCCAGTCGGCCAATGAACTTAAGATACAGCTCAAGGGGCTGGTTGCCCAGTCAATTTTCTCTACCAGCCACTACTTTGAGGTAACCAATGAAACCAATGAAACTTATCAAAAAGCATTGGAAATATTTCATAGCTGGAACGACTACAAGCATTTAGTACAGGAATAACATAAATTTAATTAATTTTACTAATAATTTAACTGGACTCTATGAATGAGTCCAACTTATCATTACATTAATGGAAGCACTTGATGAATTTAAAGAGCTCGGGTTATCCGAAAAGGCATTGGCAGCAATAAAAGCTAAGGGGTTCGAGCAGCCTTCGCCAATTCAAAAAATTACCATACCGGTACTTTTAAAGGAGACAACCGATGTTATAGCCCAGGCTCAAACAGGAACAGGAAAAACAGCGGCATTTGGACTACCCATTATAGAAATGTTCGAGGGCCAGCCTGCAGGCATAAAAGCCCTTATTTTGGTACCAACCCGGGAGTTAGCCCTTCAGGTTTGCGACGAAATAATTTCGCTGGCTGCCAAACGTATAGAGGTGGTTGCAGTTTACGGCGGCCAATCAATCTCTGAGCAGCAGCGCAGGATTAGAAGAGGTGTTGATGTGGTTGTGGGAACCCCGGGTAGAATTCTTGATTTAATTGCCCGCAAGGACCTTAACTTTCAGAACCTGAAAATTTTCGTTCTCGACGAGGCCGACGAAATGCTCAACATGGGTTTTATAGAAGATATTGAAGCCATCATGGAGCATACGCCAAAGGAAAAACGCACCCTGCTTTTCTCGGCCACCATGCCCGATAGAATTGTTAAGCTGGCCAAGAAGTACATGAAGTCGGCTGTTAAGCTCGAGGTGGACAAGGCACAGCCAACTACTGGCCTTACCGATCAAATTTACTTCGAGGTTAGAGATTCCGATAAGTTTGATGCGCTAACCCGCATCATAGACATCGAACCTGAATTCTACGGCCTGATATTCTGCCGTACCCGTAACGATGTTGACTCGCTCACCTCCAAGCTTATTGAGCGTGGCTATGCCGCCGAGGGGTTGCATGGCGAGATCACCCAAAGCCAGCGTGAAAAAACCCTTTTAAAATTCAGGAGACGTTTGCTGAACATCCTGGTGGCAACCGATGTGGCTGCCAGAGGAATTGACATTATCGACCTTACCCACGTTATCAACTACAACATGCCTCAGGATGCCGACTCCTATATTCACAGGATTGGACGAACCGGAAGAGCTGGCAAGCAGGGCACGGCCATTACCTTTATTTCTCACGATGAGTACCGCAAGTTGAACTATGTTCAAAAGGCCACCAAATCGAATATCCGTAAGGAAATTCTACCTGCTGCCGAGGATATCGTTGCCGTTAAAAAGGAAAAAATTAAGGACGAACTCCACGAAATTATCAAGCAGGGCTCATATAACGACTACCTTGGAATGGCCGAAGACATCCTTGAAACTAATAGCCCCGAGGTGGCGTTGGCTGCCCTGTTGCGCCTAGCCTACAAATCGCAACTCGATGTCTCCAACTACTCCGAGGCTCGTACTTTTAGGGTGGATACTAAAGGCACAACCCGCTTGTTTATTGGACTTGGTCGTAATGATGGCATGACCCCAAAAAAGATTTCTTCCTTCATCAGGCAGGAGGTTCAAATCCCCGATAATAAGATTGACGACATTGTTGTTCGCGATGATTTTTCCTTTATTACCGTGCCCTTTGTGGATGCCGAAAAAATTCTGAAGGCCTTTGCCAATCAGGAAACAGATGGTAAACCCCTTATAACAAAAGCCAAACCAAAAAAATAAGCGAGTAGGCCTTTATGGTGGAAAAGTTTGAAATGATTGCCAAAACCCTCCAGGGGCTGGAGGGTGTTCTTGCCGATGAACTCACCGAACTTGGTGCTGAGGATGTGAAGATCGAAAATAGGGCCGTGAGCTTCCGGGGAACAACGGAAACCCTTTACAAGGCTAACTTCTGGTTACGAACAGCCATTCGGGTGCTTAAGCCTGTTTACTCATTTAGCGCCCGAACCATTGAGGAGTTCTACGGAAATGCCCGTAAGTTCGACTGGACTTCACTGATGGACTTATCGCAAAAATTTGCAGTTGACAGCGTGGTCAACTCTGAGGTTTTCCCACATTCACGTTACATTGCCCTTAAATTTAAAGATGCTGTGGTTGATCAGTTCCGCGATCGCTACGGAAAACGTCCGTTTGTTGATACCAAAAATCCCCAAATACAGTTCCACGTCCACATTTCGGGCGATAGCTGCACCATCCTGCTCGATTCCTCAGGGGAATCGTTGCACCGTCGCGGCTACCGAACTGCTCAGGATATTGCCCCTATCAACGAGGTGCTGGCAGCAGGGCTAATCAAACTTTCGGGTTGGAATATGGATTCAACCTTTATTGACCCAATGTGCGGCTCTGGAACTATTGTTATTGAGGCAGCCCTTATGGCGTATGGAATTGCACCCGGTGTTTTTCGCCGGCAGTTTGGTTTTGAAAACTGGCTCGATTTTGATGAGAAGCTTCTCCAGTCAATCTATAACGACGATAGCATGGAGCGGGAGTTTACCCATCCAATTATTGGACGTGATATCTCGCGCCAGACCGTTGAATCGGCGTTGCTCAACGTTAAGCATGCAGGTTTGCAGAAAAAAGTTGACATTGAAGTAGGCTCCATCTTCGACTTTCAGCCTCCTGCCGATTCTCAGGGCATTGTTATTACCAATCCACCTTACGGCGAAAGGCTTCGACGTGAGCAAATCGAAACTTTCTACAAGCAGCTGGGCGACTGCTTTAAACAGAAATATGAGGGGTACAACGTTTGGATGATCAGCTCGAACATGGATGCCCTGAAAAATTTTGGTTTGCGACCATCAAAACGCTACACCCTCTATAACGGCGCTCTTGAATGTAAGTTCCAACGCTACTCCATGTTTGCCGGTAGTGTAAAGGCGAAGTACCAGGGTAAAGGGGAAAGGATAAAGAGTAAGGATAGAGAATAAGATAAACTTGTCCGCCTACCGGCGGAACTTGTCCGGCTCCCGACGGATTCAAGATTCCAGAATTTGTCCACCTATCGACAGAACTTGTAGGTGACCTGACGGATTTAAGCCCCGAAGGGGCGTAA
>DCDD01000166.1 GCA_002316235.1 Bacteroidales bacterium UBA1064 | reverse complement strand
TGTTGTTGAGAGTAGGGATAGGATTGCCACACGTCACGAACCGATCCACCAGCCGGCGGAAAACGCCGAGGACAACCGTAAGGTAGCTAAGAGATTTTTATTCACTCAGGTATAAATTATTTCGTGTGGTATCTTGCTTCTCCACAGCACTTTTGGTGACAATTTTTTTATTTCCTATCAATATTTTACCCGGCACTTACTGGTTTGTCCTTTTTTTTTAACTTGCTTAAATTGTAGTTTAATATGTCAGCTATGAAGAAAGCTAAGCGTATAATTCTTGTTTCCTACAACGTGCTGATTACCTGCCTCATGGCAATTTTGGGATTTTTATCCTCATGCAGGGATACCCCGGCCGATGAGTATGGTTCTCCACATGCCCTGTTTAAGGCAAAGGGAAATGTTTCGTCTGCTGCAGCCCAACAGCCCATTGAGGGTATTAAGGTGACGTCGCAGATAGATACGGTGTTCACCGGAATCGAAGGGCAGTTCGAAATTAACGCCGGAGTGGATTTACCTACCGGGCAATCGTTTAACCTTAAGTTTCAGGATAGCGACGGAGCGGCGAACGGAGAGTTTCAGGAGCTGGATACCATTGTTGAGTTCAATAATCCGGTTTTTACTGGTGGCGATGGCCATTGGTACCAGGGTGAGACTGAAAAGGAGTTTAACGTTCAGCTGAAGGGGAAAGAATGACAGCTACCGCTATCCCTTTTAGGAAAAAGCTAGCCCTTAACCTTTTCAAGACCTACCGGCGTAATGCGGCAAAGCTGCACGAGTTAAACTACGTTCTTTGGGAGGCAACCCTACGCTGCAACCTGAGTTGCCTTCACTGCGGAAGCGATTGTAAAATGGATGCCTCTGTAGGCGATATGCCTGCTGATGATTTCTTGCGTGTAATGGACCAGGTTGCCGAAGTTGCCAATCCCAACAGCACCATGGTTGTGTTTACCGGTGGTGAGCCTCTTTTACGAAATGATTTGGAACAGGTGGGGTTAAGCCTTTACCGGAAAGGTTTTCCCTGGGGAATTGTAACCAACGGGATGTTGCTGAGCAAGCAGCGGATCGACTCCTTAGTTGATTCAGGGCTTAGGTCTGTGACGGTTAGCCTTGACGGGTTGGAGGCCTCGCACAATTGGCTGAGGGGCTCGGGGATGAGTTTTTCCCGGGCGCTTGAAGCTGTTAGGTTACTCTGCGCTGTCCCCGATGTTAGGTTTGATGTGGTAACGTGTGTTAACCGGCGGAACTTTGGTGAGCTGAACAAGCTACTGGAGCTGCTGCTTCAAGTGGGAGTTAAGGAGTGGCGGATATTCACCATTTTTCCGATTGGAAGGGCAAGCCGCATCCCCGAGCTGCAGCTGCAGCCTGAAGAGTTCAAGCAGCTTTTCGATTTCATCAGCTGGACTCGAAAGGAGAATAAAATTAAGCTCAACTACGGATGTGAAGGCTTTCTGGGCAGCTACGAGGGCGAAGTTCGCGATAGTCTCTTTTTTTGCCGCGCTGGCATCAACATTGCCTCCATACTGGCCAATGGCTCTATTTCAGCCTGTCCCAACCTGAGGGACAACTTCATCCAGGGGAATATTTACAAGGACAACTTTAGGGATGTGTGGGAGCAACGATTTTTAACTTTCCGGGATAGGAGCTGGACCCGAACAGGTGCTTGTGCCGATTGTGATTTTTATGGCTACTGCGAGGGCAACGGCATGCACCTACGAAATGAGCAAAACGGAGAGCTACTTTTCTGCCATCTGCAGAGAATACTGGAGGGAGAAAGGATTCTTTCAGGAAAGGCCTAGCTTGGCGGGGTCTAGTGTGAATGATCTCTATTCCATTAATTAGGGTGAAGGGTTCAGGCAAGCAGGTTTTTTGCAGCTACTATTCGAAACGATTTGCAGCAGGCGGCAGCAATGAGGTTGTGGGCGATTTACGGAACTTTGCGTAATCCTGAGCCTATGGTTATTCCAACCCTGATGTAAAATAAATTTGACCTGTCGCATTGGTTAACGGAATAATTTGACGTAGATTTGCTTACGTTTAACCTGAACCCTTAAGCCATGAAGCACATTGTAGTCCCCATCGATTTTTCGAAGGAATCTCTTAACGGTCTTCGTTTGGCCATCATATTTGCCAACCGGTTTGGCAGCGATATTCAAATGGTGCACGTACAGAAGTTCCCTTCCGAATACACCCCCGGACAGCAGGAGGAGGACCGTCGGAATAAGGAGAAAAAGTTTATGGAGCTGGTTGAAGAGTACTCACCCAAAATGCTCGAAAGTGCCAACCTCACTTACATCCTAAAAAAGGGAAAAGTTTACAGCGAGGTGGTCAATCAGGCACAGGCCTTTGAGGATTCGGCTATAATATGCTCAACCCATGGCGCTTCGGGGTTTGAAGAGTTCTTCATTGGGAGCAACGCTTTCCGTATTATTTCGGCTACGGACAGGCCGGTTATAACCATCAGGCATGGCTCCATGCCCAGGGACATCCAAAAAATCGTGCTTCCAATTGATATAACCACCGATACCCGGCAGAAAGTTCCGGTAACGGCCGATATTGCCAAGGCTTTTGACGCCGAAATTCATGTTGTTGCCGTTGCCTCCTCCCAGTCGGACGAAATTGACCTAAAGCTCAACGCCTACTCCCGGCAGGTTACAACCTACCTGAAAAACAGGGAGGTCCGCTTTCAAACATCCAGCCTACGAGGCGATAATATCACCAATATTACCATTGAGTATGCTCTTGATGTTAATGCCGACCTTATCAGCATAATGACCGAGCAGAACTTCAGCTTCAGCGATTTTGTGCTGGGTAGTCAGGCCCAGCAGATGCTCAGCAAAAGCCCTATTCCTGTGCTAAGCGTTACACCCAAGGAAATTTTCATCATGGGTAGCTTCAACGTTCAGGGTGGAGGCTACTAGCAACAGGAGGTAAAACACGGTAAAGCGAGTAGGTCCCAGTTAGCGTAACAACTGAATCGCAGGGTATTAGGCGAAAGGGAGCCCACAAATCATCAGATGCCGGATGA
The DNA here is from genome assembly GCA_002316235.1 of Bacteroidales bacterium UBA1064. GTDB lineage: Bacteria > Bacteroidota > Bacteroidia > Bacteroidales > Tenuifilaceae > UBA1064. The sequence goes on along the minus strand of DCDD01000166.1, from coordinate 3,472 downwards.
TCTTCAACAATGTACTCACGCGATACTGTTTGCGGTCGCAGGTAGTCGTCGGTGTAAACAGCAAAACCTTCCTCCAGCAATACCTCCAGACTATCGGTTAGCTGTTGGGTGTTATACCTGGCTCTGCCCAATAAAACTGGTTTTTGCGAAATTTGCCTGTACTCCAGCTCATTTTTGATCCGCTGCTCGCTATGTAGCAGGTAAGCCGACTTTGATGGTTGAGGATTTGCAAGGATGCTGTTAACTACCATACTGCTGCCATCAAGCGTGTAGTATTTTAGAGGAATGAGTCCGATGGTAATATTCCATGCTAACATTCCCAGAGCCGTAATTACCAAGGCTTTTGGGTTGATATCGATTATTACCGAAAGCACAATGGCTAGTAGAGCAGGAAGCATGGCCATGAATTCGGCATTACCACCGGATAAAAGAGCAAAGAAAATGTGCAGTAGAGCAGCCAATGCAAAAATCCAAACTGGCCGTTTAAATGCTGAACTTTGGATTTTCCCATTCTTAATAGCGTTGGTTAGGCCGTATCCGGTTAGCATAACGGCCGAAATTCCTGCTATCACCCATGTCCAACTTTGACTAAACAGGTTAAACATGTACCCATGAGCCTGGAAAAACGAGCGAAACAAGCTCAACAACCACATCAAGAGCACCCTGCCGTTAAACTCAAGTTTTGCAGCTCCATTGTAGTAGTCTGATAGCCCAAATTTCACTATCACAGGAACCCTGATGCTGCCATACTCCAGCCAAACGGCAATTAAGTAGGCGGCTGGCACAGTTAGAGCAGGGCAGAAAAATTGGAATATTTCCCTTTTTCTATTTCGAACTATAACTCCCGTTGCTATTGCAATCCACCAAAAAATCATTACCTGGTGGAGCAGAATGGCAAATGCTGAAAAAAAACCAGACCAGAAAATACTGCCTTTCCCTGAACGTTCGGTTCCCCTTAGAAAGAAAAAACCTCCCAACAGCGAGAAAAATATGGGAACTATATAGGTCTCATTATCGGTTGCAAAACGCATAATTCCCCAACTACCGGCAACAAGTAGAATCCAGCCTACCCTGTTGGGTTCTTTCACCCAGTGAGATGAGGGGAGTTGGCGGGAGTAAGGTAAGGCAATATAACAGCAAGCGGCGCTTTCCTGGGCATTTTGGCAAGTCGAATGTTAATTCTGCTTGATGCTGAAGCCTGGCTACCTAAGCTGGCAGCATGGTGAAGCGGGGCGCATGATATAAAAATTTGTTCAAGTAGATTTCCGGTTTTAAAATCTTTGTTTAACTTAGCCAAAAAGAAAAGTATGCCGATGGTAAGGGTGCTTGGCGATCAGAATTCGGTTCTGAATCAGTTCATTGCCGAGCTGCGTAATGTGAATGTACAGGGTGATTTCATGCGCTTCCGAAAGAATATGGAACGGTGCGGTGAGGTATTTGCCTATGAGCTTAGCAAGGAGCTGAGCTACCAGCCGGAACAGGTGCAAACACCCCTAGGGGTTGCCGATATGCGGTTGCCCAACGAAACGTTGGTTTTAGCCACCATTCTTCGAGCCGGGCTCCCGCTCCACCAGGGAATGCTCAACTTTTTCGATACAGCCCAAAACGCATTCATTTCGGCCTACCGCAAGTACAACAAGGACGGCTCGTTCCGTATCCAGTTTGAACACCTTTCATGTCCAAATATAGAAGGCAAAACTCTAGTTCTAATGGACCCGATGCTGGCCACCGGAGCCTCGATGCTGCTGGCCTATAAGGCGCTCCTCGAGAGGGGAAAACCGCGCTACACCCATATTGTATCCGTAATAGCCTCGAGGGAGGGCGTGGAGTACATGAAACGCAACCTGTCCGAGAAGGAGGCCACCATCTGGTTGGGGGCTATTGATGATGAGATGACCGTTAAGGCCTACATTGTCCCAGGGTTAGGCGATGCGGGCGATCTGGCTTACGGAAAGAAGGAGTAGGATGGTTTTTGAGTCCGGATGCAAGGAAAAACAAGACGGGTTCAACCGAAAGATTTTAAACACCAAAAGACGAAGTCACAACCTTCGCCGAGCAAGGGTGAAGCGGGTCAACCGTTTCAGAAGCTGCCATCGAAAGCGTAACTTCCCGAAAACTTTACAAGCTGGAGTGCTGGCCTTCGTTACACAACGGCTGCAAACATCTGAGTGTATATGTTGTAAGGAATTACGAGGCGATTTCCCATCGGTTTACGTCAACATTTTTTACTAGCTACAAACGCTCGCCTACCACTTAATCCTGCAAGCACAACGCCATGTGTTAGCGGTTAGGGCATTATTCTTTAACGATTTTAGTTGTCCAGTTTCTGTCATATAGCTTTACTGTCAAAAAGTATATTCCGTTTGTGAAGTTTGAAATATCAATAGATGTATTGTTGGTTGTTTTATATAATTCTTGTCCAAGTGAAGAGTAAACATATATTGTAAAATGCTCTGTTAGATTAGGTAAAACAACATTTAAAATAGTATTTGTTGGATTGGGATACACTTTAATATTCTCTGTGTTTGTATGTTCGTTTATTCCTGTTGTCCCTGTCCTGTAGCGTAAGTAAATATGAAAAATTCCAGTTCCGTCTTTTTGGTGATAATATATTTTTTGTTTGTCGGTGGTTGGGCTAGCTGCTTCAGGTACGAAGCCAAGATTAGAATGAATGACAATTGGTAAACTAAAAGTGTCGGCAATGTTATTTCTAACTGAAACGCAAATCTCAGTGTTAAATGTATTTTTTTGCAAACGAGTATAATACAATTCAAGTCCGTCTTTTGTTACCTGTGGAGCATAAACAATATAATTGATAGTGTCATTTATATTACTAAAAATAGCATCTGAGGTAGTAAGTTTATTAAATGTTGAGTCATTGATTTTTTGAGCAACTCCAATTTTGGATTCACAAGGTACTCCTACACAAGTTGTATTAGAAAAGTCAAATTTGGCGTTACAAAAATAAAGCAGGTTGCCTTGGTAATTGATTGCTGCATCCATTATTAGCCATCCAAAAGGGTAATTAAAGTTATATATATTGAAATTACCATAGACACGAGTAATATTTGAAACATTACCAGCTGAATATACTCCTCTGTGTAAATTTTCCATTGGTGATGGGTAACCTCTAAGAGAAGTCCAGATGAAATTATTTAATGAATCTATTGATGCAACTCCGTCAAGATGGTTTGGAGAAGAATCGTAAGTTCCGCCAACCAATCCAACATAAGTAAAGGTCGTGTCATTAATCTTTGTCGCATAATACAGATTGGTATTGCCTCCAGAATTTAATGAATTAAAAAAAAGTGTATTTCCGTCTGATGAAATGAATGGTTCCATTGCATCAAAAGTTAGCCCGTTTATTGTTACTTTTTTTTCTGGACCAAAAGTCGGAGAACTTTGCGAAAAAATATATTGACTTAAAGTTGTCAGAATTATCAGTATAAAAATTTTTATTTTCATTTTTTTA
>DCDD01000119.1 GCA_002316235.1 Bacteroidales bacterium UBA1064 | reverse complement strand
TTTAAGCCCCGAAGGGGCTAGAGAGCCTAGCCCCCGGGCAAAGCCCTGGGTTTTAAGGTGGCCACGGGTATGTTGGCGATGCAAGTAGGAGCCTCTCTAAAGAACCATTGAGACCTTTTGCATCGCAACAGGAAAAAATAAGGTTTATATCACACCCCTTCAGGAATTCAGGGAAAAATTGCACGAAGTGAAATCAATACCAACAATACTCCTCTGCCCGTTAAATCTCAGAGCAAAAAACTTACTCCTTAATGAATGTACCCTGGTTTATCTCCTCAAATGCAACGCTGAGCTCATCGTTGGTGTTCATTACTATGGGGCCTCGCCATGCTATGGGTTCATTTATGGGTTGACCACCAAATAAGAGAAAGTTGGCACCATTACTTTCAGCTTTAAGCTGCAGAATAGATCCCTTGTCGAGTATAACACCATTTAAGCTGCCAATAGGCTTAGAGTAATCGGCGAACGAGATTTGCCCATCGTAAACAAACAGGAAGTAGCTGGAGTTGGCATTCAGCGCTTCGTCAAAAAGGGCATCGGGCCATAGCCTAACATCAAGAACATCAATGCTGCTGTTGTAGGGTGTACTTAATCCAACGGCCTTACGGAATCGACCGGCAATTACCCTAACCCTCGATGAGCTTGTTTCAACCTCCGGTATATCGGATGATTTTAAATCGTGGTAGGTAGGAGGTACCATTTTAAAGCTACGGGGAAGATTCAGCCAAAGCTGAAAACCATACATTAACCCCGAAATGGGCTTAGGCATCTCCTGATGGATTATTCCGCTACCTGCAGTCATCCACTGTACACCGCCCGGGTTAACTTCACCCCTATTGCCAAGGCTGTCGGAATGCTCGACCTTTCCCTGTAGCATATAGGTGATGGTTTCAATTCCACGATGGGGGTGCCATGGAAATCCAGCAGCATAGTCGGTAGGATTTTCGGAACCAAAGTAATCCAGCAAGAGGAAGGGATCAGTCTCCATTCTTGTGTCATACCCGAAAACCCTATTTAACTTTACTCCTGCACCATCGGTAACCTGCTGGGCGGGAATAACTCTCCTTACCGTAATCACCACCTGCTTATTTTAGACCGTTAAGTTAGTAAATATTTTGATAATGTCAAATTAAAACTCTTATGGCAAGTTTTTAACGTGCATATTGTAGAACCAGGAGCGCTTTTACTTACTATCAGACTATTTTTTACAATAACACTTACACCCAATGCTTTGTTGACAAAAAAATGAAGAGCCAGTAGGCAGTTTTTCCATTTCTTACTACTTTTATCGGAAATTAAGATTTGATGGTATGACAAAACTAAGGGCGTTTATACTTTCTTTAACGCTAGCTGCTGCCTTTAGCCTTGCTCACGGGCAGGAAACAAGCATAAGCACCCGTGAGGAAGCTCTTTTTGCAAAAGCCTTTGAGCTTTACCAGAAGGGGTTGTATGCCAGCTCGCAGAAAACATTCCAGAAGTTTCTGTCTGAATATTCCTCGGACGTTGTGGCCCAGCTAAGGACCGATGCAGAATTTTACAGCGCCATTTGTGCCATTGAACTTAACAACAACGATGCTGAGTACCTTCTTGGCCGCTTCATTCAAAATCATCCCGAAAGCCAGTACATTGATTTAGCCTACTTTGTCATGGGCAAGCGGCAGTACCAGCAAAAGAACTTTACCAGCTCAATCTACTGGCTATCCATGATTGACGGGGAAGGACTAGACAGGGAAAAACGCTACGAGATGCAGTTCATGCTGGGTTACTGCTACTTTATGACGAACGATTTTGAGCTGGCAAACAAGTGGTTATACCAGGTAAAGGACATGGACAGCAAATTTTCCGGGCCTGCAACCTACTACTACTCACACATTGCCTACCTTCAAAAAAAATATGCAACCGCACTAAAGGGTTTTGAAAAGCTTCAGAACGATGAAACGTTTGCTCCTATTGTTCCCTTTTACATATCCCAAATCTACTACTTGCAGGGCGATTACCAAAAGGTAGTGGCTTATGCTCCTCCACTGGTAGCCGATAATGCCACCAGACGAACCCCTGAAATAGCACGAATAGTTGGTGATTCATACTTCAAACTTCGGCAGTACGACAGCGCGCTAGTTTACCTGAACAAGTATGTTGAAAAAACTCCCCAGCTATCGCGCGACGATTACTACCTGGTAGGATTTACCTACTATAAGACAGGGAATTTTTCTGAAGCAGCCAAGCACCTTGAGCGAGTTTCCACGGTTGATGACTCGTTAAGCCAAAATGCCAACTACCACCTGGCCGACTGCTACCTGAAGCTAAACGACAAGCCTAAAGCCAGGCAAGCTTTTGGAATGGCTGCAAAGCTAGATTTCGACTCTTTTATCAAGGAGGATGCACTTTTTAACTTTGCCAAGCTCACCTACGAGCAGCTTTACGCACCCTTCAACGAGGCAATTGAAGCATTCAGGCAGTACATCACCCTTTACCCAAACACTCCACGTACTGACGAAGCCTATAACTACTTAACCTTGGCCTACCTAAGCACAAGAAACTACAAGGAGGCGGTAGATGCGCTCGAAAAAATCAAAGTGCAAGACGTAACCATTAAAACCGCATACCAAAAGGCAACATTCTACAGAGGATTGGAGCTATTCCAAAACATGCAATTCGACGATGCCATTACGATGTTTGCAAAATCGCTCGAAAATTCAGCCTATAACCCTACAATTGCAGCGCTGGCAACCTACTGGCAGGCCGAGGCTTATTATAGACTAGAGCAGTTTGAAAAAGCAGCTGAGGGCTACAACCGATTCATTTTAACTTCCGGTGCCTTCAGCTTACCCGAGTACCTAATGGCACACTACAACCTTGGTTATTCCAACTTCAAACTTAAACGTTACGATGAGGCCGTTGTGTGGTTTCGCAAGTTTACCAACCTTAGCAACGATGAGAAAAACGTTTTTGTCGGCGATGCCTACAACAGAATCGGAGATTCATTTTTCATTCAGCGTCGCTACTGGGCTGCCATAGACTACTACGATAAAGCCATGGCTATTGGCACAATTGATGCCGATTATGCCCTGTTCCAAAGAGGCTTCGCTCTTGGGCTGGTCGAAAGGCCCGAAAAAAAGATTGAATCCCTTCAGAAGCTGCTAACCTTATACCCCAGCTCAAGCTACGCTGACGATGCAATTTTTGAAATTGCACAAAGCCAGCTGGTTCTTACACAAACAGGCAAGGCTATGGAAAACTATAAGCTGATTGAGAAAAACTATGCCGGTAGCAGCTACTACGTAAGGGCATTGGTTCAACTTGGGCTACTCTACTACAATTCCGAAAACCCTGATAGCGCCATGATGTACTTCAAGCGCGTGGTGGAAGGATTCCCAAATTCCCCTGAAGCAAAAAATGCCCTGATGGGAATAAGAAATATTTACGTGGACAGGGGCGATGCAAACACCTACTTCAACTACGCCTCCAGCTTGGGCAGCCTGGCCAACATGAGCCTAGCCGAAAAGGACTCGTTAACCTACATTTCGGCCGAAAAAATCTATATAACAGGCGATTGTGAAAAATCAAATGCCGCTTTTTCGAGCTACCTGCGCGATTTCCCCCAGGGCAACTTCTGCATTAACGCCCTTTTTTACCAGGGTGAGTGTTACCGCAAGCAAGGCATGCGCGATAGGGCAATTGAGGCTTTCGATGATGTTGCTACCCGGCAAAAAAACGACTTCACCGGTCAGAGCCTACTCAGGTTAGGCGAACTTTATTTTGAAAAGGGAAGCTACGACAAAAGCTATGAGGCATACGCAAAGCTTGAGTCGGTTGCGGAGTACAAATCAATGCTTCAGGATGCCAGGATAGGAATGCTGCGCTGTGCCTTTGAACAAAAGCAATATGCCGACATTCCGGCAATAGCCAGCAGCATACTTTCGGCAGAAAAGCTACCCGATGAGCTTGAGCGTGAAACCCAATTCAAGCTGGCTAAATCGCTCTACGAACTTGGAAGAGCCGACGAGGCCTTAGTTGAGTATTCAAAGGTGGCTACCAATCTTAAAACAGCCGAGGGGGCAGAGGCAAAGTACATGAAGACCAGCATTTACTTCCAGAAAAAGGATTACAAGAAAACCGAAGCGGAGGTTTTCGATTTTGCCGAAAAGAACACCCCCCACCAGTACTGGCTGGCCAAAAGCTTCATACTGCTGGCCGAAGTGTACGCCAACCAGGATGACTTCTTTCAGGCCAAAGCTACCCTTAATAGCGTTATTGACGGGTATTCCAGCACAACCGATGGCATTATTGACGAGGCTACCGCTAAGCTTAACCAGCTGGTAAAGACCGAGAAGGATAAGCAGTCAGTAAAGGTTGATGAGGGTGTTACTTTTTAGATGTTCCATTCTTTTAAACTAGCCAGACATGCAGAGCAGAAAATACACCAATAAGCACACACCTCATGTTGAGGTTTGCCGGTTGGCAGCGCCATACCATTTAGCCAAAAAACCAACAATATTGAATACCCATAAGCACATAAAACAACATTTTGCGCCCAATATACTGCTGGCAGGCACACTGGCGTTTATATTTACCACAAACCTGCTGGTTGGTAATAAGGCTGTAGCCCAGGAAACCAGCCTTAAAAAGGAGGTAATGGTTGTTAGACCATACGAGCCCTCCATTTCTGATGCCTTCAAAATAAACCAGCTCCCTAAAATAGAGGACACTATTAGGGTTACCCCAAACTTTACCTACTCCATCGTTCAGCGGCCTGCCGTTACAGCTTTTACACCTAGCCCTATCTCAGCAGCTCGAATGATGGCCGAACCATTGAAGGATTTATCAAAGGGGTACATTAAGCTGGGGATGGGAAACGCAGTACTTCCAGTTGCCGAGGTATACTTCATGAGCAAGCGTAATCCGGACTTTATGTATGGCGCTTGGGTACAGTACCGCTCAAAGATTGGGAAGGTTAAACTAGAAAACAGCAAAAAGGTTGATGCCAGCTCATCCACGGCTGATATACAGATTTTTGGGAAAAGAATGTTTGCCAATAAAATTCTTCAGGGAGATTTAGGCTATAGCAACAACGCAAGAACCTACTACGGGTACAACATACTGGATAGCCTGACTAGCCCAACATCCGATAAGCAAAGGGTTAACAGGGTAAACGCTAACCTCAACTTCAACACATCCCGGAAGGATTCAGCCCATTTCAACTATAACGCCCTAGCTAGCTTTGAACATCTAGGCGATAAGTTCGATATGCAGGAAAACAGAATTACCGGATTAGGAGGATTCAATAAGTATTTAAAGCAGGAGCAACTTGGCGTTGATATCTCATTTACCCACTACTCCCGAAGCAGCCAGTTTGACATGCAGAAAAATTCTATTCTGAACATTTCACCATGGATTCATTTCTTTGGGAAGCAGTGGCGGGCAGTAGCCGGGCTATACATGGTTTACGATGCCAACTCCGGAATCAACAACACCTTCATCTATCCACGCGCCATGCTCTCCTATGATGTTGTAAGCCACTATGTTATACCCTACATTGAATTTGGAGGCTACCTTGAGGAAAACTCCTACTCCAAGCTTATTCGGGAGAATCCCTGGATAACGCCTGGCATTAGCGCCTGGAACACAACCCATAAGCTGGTGATGACGGGTGGAGTAAAGGGGAAGTTTAGCGCCAAGGTATCCTACAATGTTCAGGCCTCCTACTCCATAGTTGACAGCTTATACTTCTATACAAACATCAGCATCAATCCGGCAAATCCGCTGTATAATAGGTTCAACCTGGATTTCGATAACGTTGAGCTTACCAAAATTTTAGGCGAGCTCACCATCGCTCCATCGGAAAGGTTCAGCGTTCTGATTCACACCGAGTACTTCAGCTACAAAATGAATGAGCTGGCACATCCATGGCATAAACCCGACTACAACACCTATGCTGAGCTACGCTATAACCTAAGGGATAAGATATACACCAGCATACAACTTTTTGCCGTAGGCAAACGTTGGGTGCTCTCGCCCGACGGGGTATCGCCTGTTAGGCTTAAAGGGTACGTGGATGCCAACCTGGGATTCGACTACAACTTCAACAACAGGCTTTATGCATTCCTAAACCTGAACAACATCACCTCGTCACGCTACCAGGAATGGTATCTCTATCCTGTTCAGGGATTCAACCTTCAGGCTGGGCTATCGTATAAATTCTAGCCGGAAATGTTGAAAGTTTAAGATATCAGGCTCAACTTTGACCTTTCCACAGCATTTGCACCATTTTTTCGTGGAACAAATCGTATCCTTTCAATTCGTAACCCCCTTTAACCAAACATAGGAAGCTGCTCGAAATTGCACCTGAGGCAATTTACTGGCTACACAATTATTTTTCTTCAAGTTATAATAGGCC
>DCDD01000002.1 GCA_002316235.1 Bacteroidales bacterium UBA1064 | reverse complement strand
ATCCAAACAATAAACGGGGTATCGGTACAATTTACCATACCAGCAGGTTTTATCGGCAAGGAACTTAAAATATCAGAGGGCAACCAGTATCAACCTCTGGTTGTTGTAGAAAAGGGTATGGATTTACTATGTCGGAGGTAGGCAATGCCATTGCAAAAATACAAGAATTCTCTGGCGGCACAATAAAGCACTTAAACCATGAACCAAAGTAATCAACAAAACGGGTACATCCATCTTTATACGGGAAATGGAAAGGGAAAAACAACTGCAGCCATTGGGCTTGCCGTTAGAGCCGCTGGTGCTAACAAAACAATATTTATTGGCCAATTCGTTAAAGGCATGCATTATGCCGAGCTAGTATCGCTCCAACGCATCCCCCAAATTAAAGTGAAGCAATTTGGACTCGACTGCTTTATTGTAAACAACCCCACGCAAAAAGACGTTGATGTGCTGCAAGAGCAGGGTTCGATGAAATTTCGGGAATAATGCTGAACAATAGCTACAACATGGTGATCCTTGACGAAATTTGCATTGCCATATACTACAGGCTAATAGGTGTTAACGAGGTTATAGACGTGCTTGGCAAAAAACCACGCGAAATGGAGGTTGTTCTTACCGGAAGGTATGCGCCCCAAGAACTTATTGACATTGCCGATCTTGTAACCGAAATGAAGGAAATAAAACATTACTACAACCAAGGAATTGAAGCCCGAAAGGGTATTGAATACTAACCACAAAAAAATAAAGTATGAAACGAACAGATGTATTAGTAATTGGAGGTAGCGCTGCTGGAATGGTAACCGCAACAACCGGTAAAGCCCATTGGCCTGAGAAAAGTTTCACCTTAGTGAAGAAACAGAAAGAAGTTATGGTTCCCTGCGGAATCCCTTACATCTTTGGTACTCTGGAGAGTAGCGAGAAAAACATCATGCCCGTTGATAGCATGATGGAGAAAATTGGAGTTAAGTCATTGGTTGACGAAGCTACCGATATCGATACCAAAGGAAAAGTGGTGAACTTTGCCAGCGGCGAAACAATCCAGTACGAGAAACTGGTTATTGCAACCGGTTCCAATCCTGTTAAGCCTAAATGGCTTGCCGGTGCCGACCTTGAGAATGTTTTTGTGATTCCAAAGGACAGGGTTTACCTGGATGAAATGAAAGAAAAGCTGGGCTCCGTAAAAAACATTGCTGTTATTGGTGCTGGCTTTATTGGCGTTGAACTTTCCGATGAGCTGGTGAAGTGCGGTCTTAACGTAACCCTTATCGAAAAACTCCCGCATATACTAAACCTTGCATTCGATGTGGAGCTCTCCAGCAAAATTCATGAGATGTTAACCGCTCGCGGAGTTAAGGTTATTACCGGAGTAGGCATCAGCAAGGTTCATGGCACTGGCAAAGTTCAATCCATTGAGCTAGAGGATGGACGGAAAATGGAGATGGATGCTGTAGTTCTATCAATGGGTTACAGGCCCAATACCGAACTGGCTAAAAAGGCCGGAATTTTTATTGATGAGGACAACTTCATTGCTGTTGATGAGTATATGCGCACTCACACTCCTGATGTATTTGCAGTAGGTGACTGCGCTCAAAAGCGCGATTTTGTTACCCGCCGCCGTGTGGCAACCATGCTGGCATCTACCGCTTGCGCCGAAGCACGTATTGCCGGGATGAACCTATTCAACCTATCCGTAGTAAAAACTTTCAGCGGTACCATAGCAATGTATTCCACTGCAATAGGCGAAACAGGGTTTGGAACAGCTGGTGTTACAGAACAACGCGCTCAACAAGAAGGATTATCTACTCTAACCGGAATTTTCGAAGGAGTTAACAGGCACCCCGGCAATCTTCCTGGAACGCATAAGCAAATTGTTAAGCTGGTTGCCGCATCAAATTCTGGAGTAATTGTAGGTGGCGAGGTTATTGGTGGTCTTGAAGCTGGCGAGCTTACAAATGTTATTGGATTGGCAATCCAAAACCGCATGTCGGTTAACTCGTTCCTAACCATGCAAATTGGAACTCACCCATGTTTAACCGCATCGCCAGCCGCCTATCCACTTATTAAAGCAGCAGAACAAATAGCTGGTAAAATGATTAAAAAATAGCCCTTATGAATCCTATCGAAAAAATTGAGCTAGATGGCGTAAAAAACATCGTGGTTGTTGCCTCGGGGAAAGGGGGTGTTGGAAAATCAACCGTATCGTCGAACCTGGCCATAAGCCTTGCCCGAAACGGTTACAAAACAGCCCTTGTTGATGCCGATATTTTTGGGCCATCAATTCCAAGAATGTTTGGCATTGAAAACGCGCAACCGGAGGTAACGCACCTGGGCGATAAGGAGGTGATGTTCCCAATTGAAAAGTATGGTGTAAAAATTATGTCCATCGGATTTTTTATTAAGAAAAACCAAGGCTTAATCTGGCGTGGCCCTATGGCTGTCAATGCAATTATGCAACTTTTCGAGAATACCCTTTGGAATGATATCGATTATATGATTATCGACTTTCCTCCAGGAACAAGCGATATACAACTCACCACGGTTCAAAAACTCAATGTTACAGGGGCTATTATTGTCACTACACCTCAGGAGGTAGCATTAAACGATGCTCGCAAAGCAGCATCGATGTTCAATAATCCTGATTTGAATGTTCCAATATGGGGTGTAATTGAGAATATGGCCTGGTTTACTCCTCAACCCCACCCCGATGAGAAATACTATATATTTGGTCAGGGTGGTGGCGAAATGCTGGCAAAAGAACTCAACACAAAGTTGCTAGGGCAAATACCCTTAGTAGCGGAGGTTGGTGACGCTGCTGAAAAGGGGCTTAGCGTTTACAACCAAAGCAACCCAACAGTAATTGAGGCCTTTGAAAAGCTAACCGAGACTATTACAGCGTAGAGTAATCATCCAAACAGACCCGATATTTATTCTTTCCGGGTCTTTTTTTTTGGATAAATACACTCCTACAACCAATTATCAATGGAATCGCTAAAAAACAGAATACTAAATTGCACCAAATGCGATTTGTACAAAACAAGGAATAATCCAATTTTTGGCGAGGGAAATATACACGCTCCAATTTTTATAATTGGCGAAAAGCTCCCGGTCGCGAGGAAGATTTAGTTGGTCGACCATTTATTGGGAAATCAGGTCAATTACTCGATAAGATACTGGCTGCATGCAACTTCAACCGGAACTATCATGTTTTTATCAGCAACATAGTTAGGTGTAGGCCACCCGAAAACCGTGTACCAACTTCCCGCGAGGCCGAAATTTGCATGCCATACCTGTTGGAACAGATTGAACTGGTTAACCCCAAAATATTAGTACTGCTAGGCTCTACGGCACTTAAATACATGGCTGGTGCAGATCATAGAATCACTAAAGAAAGAGGTACTTGGCTGGAAGTTTATGGCCGTTTGGCCATGCCAGTTTACCATCCGGCCGCATTACTCCGCGACCCCTCGCTGAAACGCGATACCTGGGAGGATTTTAAGAAGATTTTTTATAAGTACCGCGAGCTGGTAAACCCCGAACATCAATCACCACACATTAGTATTGGCTAAAATTAGCCAATAATTGGAATATTCCCTTTAACCTTATCGTTTGTGCGATTGTTGGCTTGAAAGTCAAAGGCAGGTAAAGGTCGACCCTAGATACAAACACGATAAATTCCAACTCATCGCCTTGCTCCGCAGTATCGCCTTGTTTAACATCGAATATAATACGACTAGCCACAAAACCTGCTATCTGGCAAACAATACCCGAACGCTATTTTTAACGATGAGGTGTATGGAG
>DCDD01000160.1 GCA_002316235.1 Bacteroidales bacterium UBA1064 | reverse complement strand
TTTTCAACTTTGGAGGCCAATAGCTCTTCCCGATGGGTTTGGATTTTATATAACTCAGGATAGGCAAATTCCATGCATCCCTTCAGCCCCTTGATATTAAGCGCATTGTTTACTCTCATAAACAAGCCAACCTTATATGCGGCAGTATCGGCCTGAAAAGTTACCTCCAGCTTCTGCCAACTACCACTGGCCTGCAAGTCATAAATAGCTTTCTCGGTGGTTGAGGATATGGCATGTTCCACTCCAATTTCCACATTATCACCACTAAAGTCTGGAGAAACATAACAGTAAACCGATGCCATATACCAGGAGCCTGCTTCGCCCTTAGCTTCGAAAAGTATGGAGTAGTAATAGGCATGTCCACCCCAAGTTGAACCCTGTACGCTGCTGTCAACCAAAGCAGCCTCGGCACCCTCTGGAACCAGTTCTGCCCCTTTGCCCTTAATTTCACCCACCAGCTTAAAGTTATTCTCCGCCCAGCCTGTATAGGGGTAACGAGGGTCGAATTCGGTTCCCCAAAGCTTCCACTCAACATCGGAGTACTCCGTGTTACCATTCGAGATGAGCTGCTCCTGAACGGCCATCCTATTAATAAAATGTATTGCCTCGAATTTTTCAAAATGGTGACTGTATAGAAACCTGTATCTCTCAGTAGGGGACTTATGATTGACAAACCAGTAAAAGTTACCAATTACCATTATGGATAGAAGCAAAAAAAAGGATGTGTTAACCCTAAGGTTTTTCAACCTCTCACTCCTAAATGGGATGGACACCAACCACGTCAAGCCGCAAATCAGCAAGCAGAGCAATGCGATAATCAGTCCTCTTCGAGAGGTAGAAAAAAATGCACTTACAACAATCAATGTTAACCCCAGCTGGAGTAATAGGCTATATCGAATTTTGAGTTTTCTGGTAGTATATGGTATAGCGAGAACCAGTCCCAGTAAGCAAAGTATTGCAAAGGAGTTGTTATCAACACTTAGCGATGTTCCTAAAGGATAACCCAGCATTTCAACCTCTAGAAACTCAAATGTTATTCCGTAGAGCTGCAAAACCAGCTTCAAAACTCCCAGGAAGGCGAAAAGGGAAGATATGATAAAGGTATAGAGTGCTACTTGATTCAAAACCTTTTGATACCCCGATGGGGTGTAGCTAATTAGGTATAGCGCTATAACAAAAGAAAAAAATACCAACACGTTGAAAGCATCCCGTAAAAGGTTGATTTGCGGATTAGGAGTAAACACCAGCATAATAAAGTATATCAGCATGGAAACTAAAAGTGGGGTAAAAATCAGGGTGTTTCTTAGCCTAAAACCCTGCCATCTTCTGTCCTCAACGAATTGCCATAGCGCCCAAACGCCATACAGACCAACTGCTGGGAAAAGGATGTACTTCAGATATTGCGGTAATCCCATCCTGGCTATAAAAAGCACCAGCACCACGACCAATAGATTTTCCCTTACTTTCGACATGAATTAAATTGTTACTACTATTCCGCCATCTACATTCATCTAATTTTCTATGTTATTCGCCTTATATATAGACTATTAGAAGCATAAAGCGCACCTAACACCTATTTAAACTTGTTAATCCTTCACAACAGATAAGTATTTGTAATAAAATGGGATAAATGCCAAAACCCCAAATATTGCGGGTTCAAAAAAATTATTACTGCTGAAAAAAGCATAGAAGAAAGAGGCCAGGAAGGCTAGCCCAAACGGCCAAAGCACCTTTCGATGGCTCCAGTACAGGCGAAATACCTGATAAATAAACCAGACGCTAATCAGCAAACCCAGCATTCCGGAGTAGAGGAGTATTGATAAAAATGGATTATGAGGGTAATCGTAGTCACGCTGCTGGTCATCAGGGAAAAACTGCGTTGCAAACTTTCTGGTGTAGCCAAAGCCGCCTCCAAATATTTTCTGTAATGGGGTGTACTCATGCCTGTATAGGTAAATGGCATACCGCCACCGGTCAACTCTTGGACCGGCAAACCTGTCGTCCGCCATCGAAAATTTAAATTCGCCATCGGAGCCTGTAGAATCAACAGAAGCCCCCAGCTGCAAACCCAGCCCGGCAAAACCCGCCAAATTAATTTTATAGTCTGAAATCACCTCGGTAAGTCCAACCTTAGGTTTTACGTAAAGTTGTGGGTAGGCAAAGGTAACGTACCCCTTTAGGGCGCTGAAATCCTTCACATTGTTCTGCATAAAAAGGAAAATACCCGAAACGATTCCCTCTTTATCTGCAATAGCCTTAGCCTCTAACTTTACCCATCTACCACGCTCATTGAAGTTAAAACGGCTAAGTGTTTGTCCCTTAACCGGGCCACGCAGCTCCAGCCGCACATCGTTACCGTTGAAATCGGGCGATACGAAGCAGTAAACTGAAGCAAATACCGAATCGCCAGGTTCTGCCTGTACACCACAAAATAATGTAGTAGAATGATAAAAATCTCTCCAGACTTTCCCCTCAGTTGTTCTATTGAACCTAGCCCCGGCTACTCCCTGTGGAACAATATCGGAGTTATTGCCCACCAATGGATAATCCCGAATAAAAGCACTTGATGTATAACTTTCTGGACTCTTAGGGTCAAAGTATAGTAGCTTGAAATCTGGGTGGGCAAATATTACATAACCTTTTAGGTTTTTAAAATCTTTAGCATTGGGCAATTCAAAGTAGGTTGTTGAGTAGTATTCCTCTCCTGCTTCACCCCAGTTATTAATGGTTAACTTTTGCCATGTACCTTTATTATCCATGTTGTAGTTCGATGTCCAATAACCACCAATATTTTTAGTACTACCAGCTAGCCGTAAGTTTTGACCATTAAAATCAGGAGAAGCATATACATAAATAGATGTTTTTAAACGCTGTAATGAATTAACAAGCTTTAGATATATAATAGAGTTAGTTGTGTAAACTAAACCCTTATAACTTT
>DCDD01000158.1 GCA_002316235.1 Bacteroidales bacterium UBA1064 | reverse complement strand
TAAATTGCTTCAAGCTAAATGTTTAATAAATGACAAATATCATTGACAGGTATCCTGAAATAGCGTATTTTTGTAAAAATAGGTTTAGAAGTTGCGGTATCATGTACAACAAATCCAATACCTCCACCCTCTACCATAATAATGGCAAAGGCCTCTTTGCCTGCTGGATTTGTTGAAAATTTTCTAATCCCATATTCATTCTCCCTAAAGGATAGTGTTATCCTCTGTATTGTTCTTTATAGTATCACAATTCTAACATAATATTTTGACATGATCGCTACTAAAGGGTTGGTGTTCGACATTCGCCATTTTTCGGTACACGACGGTCCGGGCATAAGAACAGCCGTATTCCTTAAGGGTTGTCCGCTCCGCTGCATGTGGTGCCACAACCCCGAGAGCCAGAGCCTACTACCCGAGAACATGAAGCGAAGCCGTAAGGTGGGTGAAAAGAGCTTTGACTTCGACGAAATGGTGGGACGCGAGATGACCCCCAATGAGGTTGTTGCCGAGCTGCAAAAAGATATTCCTATTTATGATGAATCTGGTGGAGGAGCTACTTTTTCGGGAGGCGAGCCAATGATTCAGTTCGATTTTCTCTACCAGGTTTTGGAAGAGTGCCGCAGGATGGAAATTAAAACAGCGATTGATACCTGTGGACATGCTCCATTGGAACAATTCAGAGCGGTTGAACCGTTGACCAACCTGTTCCTCTACGACCTAAAGCTTATTGATTCAACCCAGCATAAGGAATTTACAGGAGTTGACAATTCGCTAATTTTACAAAATCTCGAAATGCTTTTATCCAGGAAGGCCAGAATTCATATTCGTATTCCCCTAATTCCTGGCATTACCGATACCGACGAAAACCTGTTGGGTATTAAAGACTTCCTCCTCTCCCATAGCGGTGCGGAGCGTATTGACCTGCTACCCTACCACGACATTGCGCGCAGCAAGTACGTTAGGCTTGGCAGGGATAACCCATTTAAGCTTTCGGGCGCCTACGATTCGCAAAAGCTAAGCCGGATACAGGATTTGTTCATCAATTTAAACATCCCGGTTACTGTTGGAGGCTAGTTTGTCCATTGACTTATTTTAAATAGTTAAATGTTACAAGTATGAACCAAAGAATAAAGACACTAAGGGAGCAAAGCCTTAAAGCGGTGAATACCCTGTCGGCCGAACGAGCTTTGCTGATAACAAAATACTACTCTTCGCAGCAGGTGGAGGGCTACCCCACCCCTATTTTAAGAGCCCATGCATTTGATTACCTGATGAGCCATAAGTCCATTTGCATTAACCCCGGCGAGCTTATTGTTGGGGAGCGGGGACCGGCACCTAAGGCTGCCCCTACCTACCCCGAGGTATGCCTGCATTCGCTAGACGATTTGCAGCTGATAAGCACCCGTCCAAAGGTATCGTTCAGGGTTGACGAGGAAACTTTCAGGGTTTACCGTGATACCATAATCCCTTTCTGGAGGGGAAAAACCCTGCGCGATATGATTTTTTCGTCAGTTAGTGAAGAATGGCGTAAGGCATACGATGCAGGCGTTTTCACCGAGTTTCAGGAACAGCGAGCTCCCGGCCACACTGTTGCCGGTAAAAAAGTTTTCCAAAAGGGAATGCTCGATTTAATTGACGATGTGGATGCTTCACTAAACAAGCTTACCAAAGATAACAATGGCTGCACAAAGGCAAAGATAGAAGAGCTGGAAGCCATGCGGATTGCAGCTAATGCTATCATAATATTTGCAAATCGTTATGCCGAAGAGCTGGAAAGGTTGGCAAAAATCGAAGTTGATGCCAACAGGCGAGTAGAGCTTGGTGAAATGGCCGCCATTTGCCGAAGGGTGCCTGCCCATGCCCCTCAAACATTTCACGAGGCGCTGCAGCACTACTGGTTTATTCATCTTGGTGTAATTACCGAGTTAAATCCTTGGGACTCCTTCAACCCCGGACGCCTTGACCAGCATCTCTACCCTTTCTACCTGAACGATATCAAAGAGGGCAAGCTTACCCATGAAGGTGCTGTTGAGCTGCTTCAGGCCTTCTGGGTGAAGTTCAACAACCATCCTTCACCGCCAAAGATGGGTGTAACAGCTGAGGAAAGCAACACCTACACCGATTTTACCCTGGTTAACCTTGGTGGCGTTAAGGAGGACGGCTCCGATGCGGTTAACGAGCTCACCTACACCATCCTTGATGTTATTGAGGAGATGCGAATACTACAACCCAGCAGCATGGTGCAGGTTAGCAAGAAAAACCCCGACAGGTTTGTGAAGCGTGCAGTCAAAATAGTTAAGACCGGTTTTGGACAGCCATCGTTTTTTAACTCCGATGCCATTGTGCAGGAACTGCTAAGCCAGGGCAAATCGCTTACCGACGCTCGAAACGGCGGAGCAAGCGGTTGTGTTGAAACAGGAGCCTTTGGAACCGAAGCCTACATTCTAACAGGCTACTTCAACCTGAACAAGGTGCTCGAGCTAACCCTGAACAATGGTGTTGACCCGCTAACAGGTAAGGAAATCGGAATAAGAACCGGCAATGCCGCTTCATTCAAAACTTTCAATCAGCTCTACGAGGCTTTTGAAAGGCAGCTCGGTTACTTTTCCGATGTGAAGCTTGAGGGGAACCTTGTCATTGAGCGTATTTGGGCAGAGGAAATGCCTGTTCCATTCCTCTCGCTCCTAATAGACGACTGTATTGCCAACGCAACCGACTATAATGCCGGTGGGGCAAGGTATAACACCAGCTACGTGCAGGGGGTTGGGCTGGGTAGCATAACCGATAACCTGTCGGCTCTGAGCAGGCTGGTGTTCGATGAGGAAGCCTTATCTATGGATGAGCTGCTTAAGGCCATGAATGCCAACTTTGAGGGCTACGACGACCTTCGCTACAGACTGATTTACGATATGCCCAAATGGGGCAACAACAACGATTATGCCGACAAGTTGGCCGTTAGGGTTTTCAACAGCTTCTACAAGGCCATTACCGGACGGAAAACTTTCAGGGGCGGGGTTTTCCGAATAAACATGCTCCCCACCACCAGCCATGTTTACTTTGGCAGCAAAATTGGGGCAATGCCCGATGGACGCTTGGCTCATGAACCTCTCAGCGAGGGAATTAGCCCCGTGCAGGGAGCAGACAGAAACGGACCAACTGCTGTTATTCTTTCGGCAGCTAAGATTGACCAAATCAAAACCGGAGGAACGCTGCTTAACCAAAAGTTTTCGCCATCGTTTTTCACTACCGACGAAAGCCTCGACAAGATGGTATCGCTCATACGGAGCTACTTTAAGCTCGACGGTCACCACATTCAGTTTAACGTGGTTAGCGCCGATACGCTGCGCGACGCTCAAAAGCACCCCGAAAAGTATCAGGATCTAATTGTAAGGGTTGCCGGTTACTCCGACTACTTCAACGATTTGGGCGAAGCCCTTCA
>DCDD01000107.1 GCA_002316235.1 Bacteroidales bacterium UBA1064 | reverse complement strand
AAAAGAATTGAGGAGGAAAAGTTAAAACAGGAGCAGGAGCGCATTAGGCAGGAGGAGGAGGCAAAAAGGAAAGCCGCCGAGGAAGCCCGTATTAAGGAGGAACAACGCATACGCGAGGAGGCAGAGCGCATTCGGGTAGCCGAAGAGGCCAAAAAGAAAGCCGATGAGGAGGCCAGGCTGAAGGAACTCGAGCAACAAAAAAAGGAAGCTGAGGAGCGCCGCTTGGCAGAAGCCAAAGCTAAGGAAGAAGCTCTAAAACGAGAGGAGGAGTTAAGGTTAAAGGCACAGGAAGAAGCCAGGATTAAAGCCGAACAGGAAGCCCTGCAAATAGCCGAACAAAAAAGAATTGAGGAGGAAAAGTTAAAACAGGAGCAGGAGCGCATTAGGCAGGAGGAGGAGGCAAAAAGGAAAGCCGCCGAGGAAGCCCGTATTAAGGAGGAACAACGCATACGCGAGGAGGCAGAGCGCATTCGGGTAGCCGAAGAGGCCAAAAAGAAAGCCGATGAGGAGGCCAGACTGAAGGAGTTGGAGCAGCAGAAAAAGGAAGCCGAGGAGCGTGCCATTGCTGATGCTAAGCTAAAGGAAGAACAACGAAGGATTGAGCTGGAAAAGGCACAAAAGGAAGCTGAAAGAAAAAAGTTTGAGGAGGAGGAGCGTTTAAAAGCCGAACAGCAACAAAAGCTGCTTTTTGAAGAGCAGAAAAAGAGGGATAAGGAGCTGCGCTTGAAGCTGGTTGCCGAAAAAATGAGTGCTAAAATCGGAACAGAGGATGCCGAACGTGTGGTAACCCTTCTTACCCCCGAAGATGTTACTAAGAAATATACCCGAGAACGAACCGATGAGGTAATTCGTCTCCCAAGGATTGTGATTACCCGCACGGTTTACAACCGAAATGATAAGATTACCTTTTACACCCGCGTTGACCATGAGTATGGCGCAATATTTTACTTTAAGGACGGCTACATTATATCAGAAGAGCAGTATAAAGCCGAAACAAAGTAGCATAATTCATTCTCAACCGGTAAATAAATTCCCATTTTTTAGATTGTAACTATAATAATTCGTGAAGGAGTTTGTTACAGCATGCCCACGGAACTGCTACAGTACTTGCAGCTTCATTGTTCAAGTTGAAAAAGACAAGGTTGTTGGCATCAAACCGTTATCTGCAAACAAAGCAACCCCAACGGGGGTATGTCTTAAAGGGTTAAGCTACGTTGAAAGGGCAAATTCTCCCGATAGGATACTTTATCCCTACAAGAAAAATGGCAGTGGTGATTTTATCAGAATTAGCTGGGATGAAGCACTTTCGACTATTGCAGGGAAGCTCCGCTATTTCAAGAAAACCTTTGGTTCGCAAAGTGTTCTCTTTTACGCCGCCAGCGGTATGTCGGGACTTATAAACGAGTTTAGCGGAAGGTTCTGGCGCGAAATATACGGAGGTGTAACTACCACCTATGGAAATTTATGCTGGCCAGCTGGGCTTGAAGCCACACGGTTAACTTTGGGCGAGAACAAGCACAACGCGCCATGGGATTTGGAAAATGCCAGGCTAATTGTACTCTGGGGCAAAAATCCAGCCGAAAGCAACATCCACGAGATGATCCCTTTAAGCACTGCTCTCGACAAGGGGGCAAAGCTTGCTGTGGTTGATCCCCGCCGAACAAGTTCATCCCAGCGAGCAGACCTGCTGGTTCAACCGCTTCCATCCACCGATGCTGCTTTGGCTCTAGCTGTGGCTAATATCCTCATAAAGAACAGCTGGATTGACGAAGATTTTATTAGTAGCTACGTGAATGGATTTGAGGAGTTTAAAGCAAAAGCGATGAGCTGCACACCCGAATGGGCTTCTTCAATTTGCGACATCTCAGTAGAATCCATTGAGAAGCTGGCATGGCTAATAGGGAATGTTAAGCCTATGACCATTATTCCCGGATACGGAATGCAGCGCTACACCAATGGAGGGCAAACCATCAGGGCAATACTTGCACTCTCTGTAATTACAGGAAATATTGGTAAACCCGGCGCTTGTTGGCACTATGCAAATCTTCAAAGCTACGTGTTTGATGAAGTGCTGGAACCCATTTGCTACTATCCACCCGAAGAACCCGACAGCACTACCCGTCGTTCCATCTCTACAGCCCTGTTAGGCGAGGACATGCTCAGCACTACGAATCCCCAGCTAAAAATGATTTGGGTGGAACGGGGCAACCCGTTAACCCAAAATCCCAATACTGGATCGGTTTTGGAGGCATTCCGAAAGCTAGACTTCCGGGTGGTTGTTGAGCAATTCTTCACCGATACTGCCCTTGAAGCCGATATTGTTTTACCAGCAAAGAACATGTTTGAACAGTCGGATATAATCGGATCCTACTGGAATCCTTATATTCAGTTAAAACAAAAAGTAGTTGAACCCGCAGGAGAGGTGAAACCCGAAACGGAAATATACTGGCTACTGGCTAAACAACTGGGTTTTAATGAAAATACTCTTAAAAATATCCTTTTACCTCCCGGAAATGATGAGGTTGAAAAATTCTTGGCCCAGAAGCTTGCCAAATTTCCCGGATTATCATTAGAGTTACTGAAAATGGGTCCAGTTGTTCCTCCTGGACATCAGGAAATTGCCTTTTCCGATTTTCGCTTTGCGACCCCGTCGGGTAAAATTGAGCTGCTTTCGGAACAGGTCGCTTCTCTCTGGAATGCAAATCCACTACCGGAATTTTTGCCTGCCATGGAAATAAGCGATGCCAATAGTACTTACCCATTACTGCTTTTGACTCCAAATACAAAAAACAGGATTCATTCCCAATTTGGCAACCTGAAAATTATAAA
This sequence comes from Bacteroidales bacterium UBA1064, assembly GCA_002316235.1. Taxonomy (GTDB): domain Bacteria; phylum Bacteroidota; class Bacteroidia; order Bacteroidales; family Tenuifilaceae; genus UBA1064. Next base: position 9,247 of record DCDD01000107.1, on the reverse strand, counting down.
ATTCATCAACGGCAATCCTGTAGTGCAAATGAACCCATCAGATGCTATGCCTAGAGGCATTAAAAATGGTAGCCTGGTAAAAGTTTACAATGCCCGCGGTAGTATTCAAGTTAGTGCACAGCCGACCTACGAGGTAAGAAAGGGCTGCGTGGTGATTTATAATGGTTGGTGGAAATCTCAGGGAGCTGCACTCAACACGCTTTCTGCCGGTCGCGAAACCGATATGGGACATGGGGCTGCTTTTCATAATAACAGGGTGGAGGTTAACCTGGTAAAGAAGTAAGCAATGCAGTACAACGGTTTTATATTCGATTACGCCAGATGTGTAGGGTGCCATGCATGTGTGGTAGCCTGTTATAACGAAAACGGAGTTCAACCACCTGTTTTGTGGAGGCAGGTGGTTGGTGTGAACCCCGAAAAAGTTCCCCTTTATGGATTTGTTAGCTTATCAATGGCATGTAACCATTGTACTGATGCCCCATGCCTGAAGGCCTGCCCCGCTTCTGCTTACTATCGGGATCAGGAAACTGGGGCTATACTTCATAGTAACAAAAGATGCATTGGTTGTAAATACTGCACATGGGCTTGCCCCTTTGATGCGCCAAAGTATAATCCCTTAAGAGGGGTTGTTGAAAAGTGCACCATGTGTAACGAAAGGTTGAAAAGTGGAGAAATACCGGCCTGTACTGAAGCATGCCCTACAGGTGCTCTCTCATTTGGCAGCATTGAAACTGCAGCTAGCATTCAGGCACCCGGCATTTCCGCTAAACCATTTTCTCCTAGAATTGTTACTAAAAACGAGGATATTGTAAACCATATCCCCCATATCGACGAACAAGTTACGGGCTATAGCCCCTTGCAACATACAGGGATGAAGCATTTTGCCCCTTCTAAAATTAACCCCATTCATGAGTTGCCTTTAGCCATCTTTACGCTAATTTGCTCGCTTATGGTTGGGTGGGTGGGTTCGATGCCATGGGTAGGCATCGCTTCAAGGGGGATAACCCTGTTTATTCTGTTAGGAATTGTAGGGGCTCTACTGAGCACCTTCCACCTAGGCAAGCCCTTTAGGGCATTACGTTCCGTTGCTAATGTTAAGAGCAGCTGGTTGAGCCGTGAAATCCTGCTTTTTACCCTCTTTTTTTCGCTGTCAGCATTAAACCTGATTTTTTTTAACCTCATCGTTCTATCAGTGATTGCTGTTATTTTGGGGTTGCTTCTTTTAGTTGCTGTTGAGATGGTTTACTCCGTTACTGATAAGAAGTATAAAATTCATGTTCATAGCGCAAATGTTGTGATTACAGCTCTGACAATCTTTTCAATTTTCAACAGCTTTGAGCGCCTACTTGTCCTAGTGCTTGTTCTCAAGGCAGCCTTATACATACTTCGACATGCAAACTATTCTGTAAGTTCATTAGAATTTATTTTTAGCTTCATTCGGGTATTTCTGGGAATTCTTATTCCCCTCGGCTCAATATTTTTCTCAAACCAACACATTTCTATGTTGATGATTTTGTTCATTTTGATAGGAGAGCTGATTGATAGGATTGAATTTTATGGGGAGCAGCAGGTAGATACTCCACGGTTACTTGCCAATAACTTTTGGGATAAGTCTTCCGTATAGTATATATGTTGCTGATAAAGTGTACGTTACATTACTTTGGTATTACTTTGAGTGTTAAATTTTTTGTTGAAGTTGGATTTCTTTAAAATTTCCTCATATATTTGTTACAGGAGTGATAAGTTTTTTTGTTGGTGATAAATACTAGAATAATGGATAAGTTTTATATTAAGGGTACTGCTGAAACGCCTACTGTGAGTTTTGATTCAACGGGAAACACGTTTGAAATTTCAGGTAAATCGCTGCCTGAAGATGTGAAGGAATTTTACCATCCGATAATTAAGTGGCTTACCGAGTACTGTCAATCTCCTAACGACGCAACAACATTGAAGGTACGAATGGAGTACTTCAATACGGCCTCATCCAAAATGATACTGGAGCTCTTTGAACTGCTCAATAAGCTACATTTGTCAGGGCGAAACGCAGCTATCGAATGGTACTACCAGGAGGATGACGAGGACATGATGGATGCAGGCAACGATTATGCCGATATGCTCGATTTACCATTTAAGATTTTTGGCTACCAAACATTACTGAAGTAGAACGGGTAAAATATTATGGTTGAACGTTTTTTTAATGAGCCTTCAGCAGTTACACCTCTTGTAGAATTTGACCAGCAGCAGGGAATTTTCAAAATTCAGGGAAAATCACTTCCAGAGGATGTGAAGGCATTTTACATGCCTTTGCTTCAGTGGTGGGACGAGTACAGAAATAGCCCAAATGATACCACTAACCTGGTTCTGGATTTTGACTACTTCAACACGGCCTCATCAAAGATGATACTCCTCCTGCTCAGCAAGCTTAAAGATTTATCCCTACTTGGCAAAAACGTTCGGGTTACCTGGTGCTTCCCTTCTCATGATTCTGAAATGGAGGAAGCAGGTGAGGAGCTGGCCGAAATTCTTAACATTCCTTTTGATTTTATTCCAAAAAACAGCTAGCCTGGAACTAATTTAAAATGGAAAAGTTATATATAGAACCTAAAAAGGATTCACCGGAGGTTATCTTTGACCCCAAAAATGGAAATTTCTCCATTACCGGTATTTCCCACCCCGAGAATGTGGCTACTTTTTTTGAGCCAATATTTTCATGGCTCGAAGCTTATTTTGTAGAATTGGGAAGGACCGATTCCATCCGGATGAAACCCATAAACGTTAGGTTATTTTTCAAGTACATCAACTCCGCTACCTTCAAGCAGCTGGTTACGCTTATGCAGAAATTTAAACAGTTTGTTGAAACGGGATACAAGGTAAACATTACCTGGCAGTTTGAGCCTGACGATGAGGATATGAAGGAGGCTGGTTACGAGTTGATCGAAATATCAGGCATTAATACTACCTTTTCCTGCGAGGTTTGCAACAACTAGATAATTTTTATTCTTCATGTAGAACATAAAGAAAAAAAGGAACTTAGCCAAAGTTCCTTTTACTGTTGCTGTTATAATTCAAATTAATCTCCAAAACTAATACCAACACCCCTGGCAGTGCGAACCAAATCGCAGTTGGGATCAACGTAGTTTGGACGGTTAATAGCGTCAATAAGGGGTACCGAAATAATGTCGGGGTGACGGTAGGCTACCATTTCACCAAATTTTCCCTGAAGCACCATTTCAAAAGCTTTAACCCCAAACTGGGTTGCCAGTACACGATCGTATGCTACTGGGATTCCTCCTCTTTGAAGATGTCCAAGCACTGTTTCCCTAATATCTGCCTCAAAGCCAATCCTTTTCAAATCGTTAGTTAGCGAGTGGGCTACTCCACCAAGACGTAGGTTGTTGTATCCCACCTCATCGCTCTGCTCCGAAGTTAGAGTGCCGCCTATTGGTTTTGCCCCTTCGGCAATAACCACAATGGCGTGACCTTTCCCCTTATTATAGCGGCTGTTAAGCTTCTCTGCAACCTTATTGATGTCATAGGGAATCTCTGGAATAAGGCAAACCTCTGCTCCTCCTGCTATGGCTGCATGAAGGGCTATCCATCCGGCAAAGCGACCCATAACCTCAAGAATAAGCACCCTGTTATGACTCGAGGCAGTTGTAACCAGCTTATCAACCGCATCTGTAGCAATTTGAACGGCAGTTTGAAATCCGAAGGTGAAATCGGTGGCCGAAAGGTCGTTATCTATGGTTTTGGGAACACCAATAATATTTAGCCCCTTTTCATACAGTTGCTGCGATATTTTCTGCGAACCATCACCTCCTATACTTATTACAGCATCAATACCTAAATACTGCAGCTTCCTAATCATTTCATCGGAACGGTCAACAGCACCCCATGAACCATCTTTGTTTTTAATAGGCCATGCAAATGGGCCTCCCTTATTGGTTGTACCGATAATAGTTCCTCCTTGAACATGAATCCCTGATACTGCCTTTTCGTCCAATACTCTTATTTCTGTTGGCTCACGAAGTATTCCATCAAAAGACTGAATGCTTCCAATAACCTCCCAGTCGGGTTCCTGAGAGGCTCGCTTTACAACCGCCCTTATCACTGCATTTAACCCAGGACAATCGCCGCCTCCAGTGGCTACTAAAACTCTATTCATCTGCTAAAATTTAGTTATCTTATTGTTATACAGAACATCTCATAATCTGGTTCAGGTTAAACATGGACTTCCATGGTTCCACCTATAAGTTTCAGTGCTGGAAAACCAATTTTTCCCACTTTTGCAAAAGTATAAAAAAAAACAATGTTATCTTTGCTATGAGGCTTAATGCTACTGTATTTATTAAGTACGCCATGTTGCAATCGTTTGAAATTTGATGGTTTTCCTTTTCATTTTTTCATTTTTTTGGGAATATAATGATAAGTTATAAGTAACCCTACTAAAATTTACATCTATGAGAAATTCTAAAAATTTTACAGGCCATCAGCTACTAATGGCTATTTTGCTTGCTTTTATTCTGGTTTTCTCTTCGTGCAAGTACAGCGCCAAGGAAGAAATCCCCTTTCAGGTACAACATGCCGATTGGGTTTACAATGCCACCATCTATGAGGTTAATGTTAGGCAGTACACTCCCGAGGGTACTTTTAAGGCCTTTGAAAGCCACATGCCCAGGCTGAAAGAACTTGGGGTTGAGATTCTATGGTTTATGCCTATTCACCCCATTGGCGAGGTAAACCGTAAAGGAGCGCTTGGTAGCTACTATTCCGTTAAGGACTACTATGGAGTTAACCCTGAGTTTGGTACCCTCGACGACTTTAAGTCGGTTGTTGCCCAAGCTCACCAGCTGGGAATGAAGGTAATAATTGACATGGTAGCCAACCACACCTCCCACGATGCCGTGCTGGTGAAGGAGCATCCCGATTGGTACGTTCACGACAGCTTGGGGAACCTTGTTTCACCATTCGACTGGACAGATGTTGCTAAGCTTGACTACACCAAGCCGGAACTTCGAAAGTACATGATTGATATGTTCAAGTACTGGATTAAGGATATTGATATTGACGGCTTTCGCTGTGATGTAGCAGCTGAGGTCCCGGTTGACTTTTGGAATGAAGCTCGAGCAGAGCTCAACCGGATTAAACCTGTATTTATGCTGGCCGAAGCCTCAAATGTGGAGCTTCAAAAATTTGCCTTTGATGCCGATTACGACTGGGAGCTGCACCATACCCTGAATGCGTTAGCTCAAGGCAAAAAGAATGTTAACGATTTAGAGCAGTACTTATTAAAAAAGTATGCTACATATCCCAGAAACACCATCAAAATGAATTTTATTACAAACCATGATGAAAATTCATGGAATGGAACTGAATTTGAAAGGATGGGCGATGCCGTTAAAGCAATGGCAGCCTTTACTTTTGTTATTGATGGCATGCCATTAATTTACACCGGGCAGGAAGTTGGATTTAACCGCAGGCTCAAATTTTTCGACAAGGATGAGGTTAGCTGGAAGGACTCGCTCAACCTTTTCCCTTTTTATAAAAAGTTGGTTGAGCTTAAAAAATCTACGCCTGTTCTAGCCGCCGGGGACAGGGGTGCTGATATATTCCGAATCAAAAGCAACGCCGACAGCGCTGTATTCGCTTTTACACGGAAGAATGAAAGTCAAGCTCTATTTGCCATTTTTAACCTCTCGGCTAATCAGCAAATCGCAACTCTTACTGGCAACGACTACGCTGGTACCTACACCAACGTAATGACAGGTGAAAAATTTGTTTTCCAAGGCGGGGAGGAGATTTCATTAAAACCATGGGAATTTTATATCTACTGTAATTAAAATTTCAAATATTTGTGATTCAGGGCGTTAGTAGTAACGCCCTTTTTCTTTAGGTAAATTGCCGCATCAACATGAACGTAATATATTGTAGAGTTTGGTGCATATACTGCAATGACCCATTTATCATAAACCCACACCGTGCTAAAATCTTCTTTCCCTTACAACATAAAATAACTTTGTCCTCAAATCAATAGAGCCTCCAGCTAAAATTGCTATTTTTGTGCTTCAGAATGATATTAAACTCTATTTCTTATGCACTATTCAGTTCCTGTAAGCAATAAAATCCATTGGATTGGTGTTAACGACCGCCGAAAGAGGTTGTTTGAGAATTTATGGCCTCTCGAAAGGGGTGTATCCTACAACTCATTTTTAATAGTTGACGAAAAAACAGCGCTAGTTGATACAATTGACGGTACAGCCGTAGGCAACTATATCGAACGCATTGAGCAGCTGCTAAACGGACGCCCTCTCGACTATTTAATTGTAAACCACATGGAACCCGACCATTCGGGCGAGGTGAAAGCCATTATAGATCGCTTTAAGGGCGTTAAGCTGGTAGGGAACGTTAAAACCTTTAAAATTGTTGAAGCATACTGGGGAATTACAGAAGGTTTGATTGATGTTGAGGATGGTAGAACTCTTGATTTGGGATACCATAAGCTGAAATTCCTGATGACACCTTGGGTACATTGGCCCGAAACCATGATGACCTACGATACAACCGATCAAATACTTTTTACGGGTGATGCCTTTGGTAGTTTTGGCGCTTTTGAAGGTGGAATTTTTGACGATGAGCTTGACCCTCTTTACTTTGAGGATGAAGCTCGCCGCTACTACTCCAATATTGTTGGGAAGTACAGCAATATGGTTCAAAAAGCCATTGCCAAACTTGAAGGAATCCCTGTTAGAACCATTGCACCAACCCATGGGCCTGTCTGGCGTTCAAACCCAACCATTATTATGGACTGGTATAATAGGTGGAGTCGCTTTGAAGCTGCTAAAGGAGCCGTTATCATATTTGCCTCAATGTATGGCAACACTGAGGATATTGCCGATTACCTGGCCCGCAGGCTTTGTGAGAATGGTGTTAGAAATATTAGGGTCTTCGATGTCTCCAAAACACACATTAGCTACTTGATTAGCGAGATATGGAAGTTTAACGGTCTTGTTTTAGGATCGTGTGCCTACAACTCTCAAATGTTTCCACTCATGGAACAGCTTACACACGAACTGCTTCACATTGGACTGAAAAGCAAACATTTGGCCCTATTTGGCAGCTACAGCTGGAATGGAGGTGGGGTTAAGAACCTGGCTAAATTTGCCGGGGAATCAGAACTTAACTTGGTGTCAGAACCGCTAGAAATATACGGAAAACCTACACCTCAAAAGTTAAAGCCTTTTGACACATTGGCAGAAACGCTTGCTCACAAAATTTTGGAGTAACATGCCTTTTCGCAGCCTTTTAAAACATGAGCTTCTACTTCATATAACCTTAAAACTACCTGATAATGGAGTTTACTATTCCAATTGGAGCTGAATGCATTGTACCAGAGGTGGTTAGTTCTGACAATATTGCCTCAAAATACGGCTCAGGCATGGTTGAAGTTTTTGCTACCCCTGCCATGGTAGCCTTAATGGAAAAAGCAGCCATGATAGCCGTCCGACCTTTTCTACCCGAGGGTTATAGTACAGTTGGGGTGGAGGTATGCGTAAAACACACAAAGGCTACTCCTATTGGAATGGAGGTTTGGAGCAAAGCGGTATTGAAAGAAATGGATGGAAAGCGCCTTACCTTTGAGGTGAAGGCGTGGGATGCCAACGGCGAAATTGGAACCGGAACTCATATCCGCTATATTATAGATTCTAGAAGGTTTATGGAAAAAATTGCCGCCAGATAGCCTCGCGAATATTTTGTAGAATAAACTATCTCAACTCTCCTTAAAGTATGGATTTAAACAGCTATAGCTTGCCACAGTACCTCACTCGAAGTATGGTGGTCCAATCGTATGAGGTTGATTTTAACCAGCGTTTCTCCATTACTTCAATTTTTAACCATCTGCAGGAGATAGCCTGGGAGCATGCCGATAAGCTCAGCTATGGTTATAATCATTTAAGAGAAAAGGGTTGGTTCTGGGCGCTTTCAAGAGTGGAGGTAGAGTTTTACCGCTTCCCCGTATGGCAGGAGGCGGTTACGCTGGTTACCTGGCCTCGTGGTGCCGATGGAATTTTTGCACTTCGTGATTTTGAGTTCTATGATTCGAATGGTAATAAGCTAATCGCTGCTACTAGCAGCTGGTTGGTGGTTGGTGTTGAAAACCGTCGCCCTGTGAGAATTGCCGAATGGTATCTTGAATCTGATTTTGCCTCCCGCTCGGCTTTAAATCGTAATGCTGCCAAAATTCCCGAATCTATCGTTCAGCCTGCCTTTACCGAGCAGTTTGAAGTCAGAGCAGGTGATATAGACATGAACCTGCATGTTAACAATGTTCGCTACATTGATTGGGCATATAACACATTCACCATCAGTTCTCTAAGAAAATATTTTCCAAAGAAAATTTCGGTTAACTCTAATTCAGAGGCAAAGGAGGGCGATTCCATCTTGATAAATCGAAAAAATATACCAGGCAATTCCACCTTGATAAATATCAACAGTAGGCTGGAAGGTGAAAAAAATTACTGTAGAATTCAATTTGACTGGAGAAATTTGGAGTGAATGTGAATTGTTAGTAAATTGACGCTGTTTATTAACGGTAAACCGAACCATTATGCTCACCAAGTTGGATTTGAAGCAGCTGGAGGAAAGGGGGATTACTCCTCAACAGGTAGAAGGGTACATGAGGATGTTTCGAGAGGGATTTCCCTTTTTGCCTATCGAGAGGCCTGCAACCGTTGGCGATGGTATTATTAGCCTTGAAGATGATGAGGTGGACGATTTGGTTGAGATGTTCAAGGATTTCCAGGGCAGCAAGGTGAAGTTTGTTCCAGCCTCGGGAGCGGCAACCCGTATGTTCAAACATCTTTTTGAATTTCGCGATGAGTATCCTGTTAAAGGTCTAGAATGCTTTAACGATAAGGGTTTTAACTCCGCATACAGCTTCTTTCAAAACATCAAACGATTTCCCTTTTACGACAAGCTTTATAACGAGCTTTGGAGCGTAGGTTACCGGCTGGAAAGCTTACTTGAAAAAAAGGATTACCTGCCTGTAGTTAACGCCTTATTGGATTCCAACGGTTTAAACTATGGTTCTTTACCAAAAGCGCTGATTCATTTTCACCGCTATGGCGAAATTGCCCGAACAGCGCTTGAGGAGCACCTGGTTGAGGCAGCCAAGTACGCCCGAGACCAGCATGGAGTAGCCAACCTTCATTTTACCGTTTCGCCAGAGCATCTAAAAGGGTTTCAGGAG
>DCDD01000026.1 GCA_002316235.1 Bacteroidales bacterium UBA1064 | reverse complement strand
GCTGGCGGTTCCTCGAGTGTTTTCAGAAAGGCGTTGAAAGCGCTTGCGGACAGCATGTGCACCTCATCAATGATGTAAACGCTGTACTTCCCAATTTGGGGAGGTATGCGAACCTGCTCAATAAGCTTGCGGATACCCTCTACGGAGTTATTGGAGGCAGCGTCGAGTTCGTGGATGTTAAATGACCTGTTGGTGCTAAACGACTTGCAACTTTCGCACTCGTTGCATGCCTCATTTTCATCGGTAAGATTCAGGCAGTTGATGGTTTTTGCAAAAATGCGGGCACAGGTAGTTTTACCAACTCCCCGAGGACCGCAGAAAAGGTAAGCTTGGGCCAGCTGTTTGCGCTGAATGGCGTTTTTTAGGGTTGTGGTTATTGACGTCTGACCAACGACACTTTTAAATGTTGAAGGGCGGTACTTACGAGCCGATACAATAAAGTTCTCCATGCGTTACTTCCAGATTGATGGTGCGGTTTGCCATCACAAAGTTAATACATACACCGAAACTTTCAAGCCAAAAATTAGCTGTTGGCCAATTTGGCTGATAACCAGCAAAGTATGCGCTAAGTCGATCTAGCTTGCTTCCGGAGTAGAATTCTGCGGGTTACCGGTGATTTCGACAACCATTACCTCGGAGCGATTTCCAATTTTAAGCCTTGGACCCCATGTACCGAAACCCGAAGAAACATAGTAGTGGGTGCCTCCCTTCTGGTAGTATCCATGGCTAACCTCATACATTGCCTTGGTGATGTAGTTGAAAGGCCACAGCTGTCCGTTATGGGTGTGCCCCGATAGCTGCAGGTCAACACCACACCGGGCTGCATCATCCAGGTTGTAGGGCTGGTGGTCTAAAAGTATGGTTAGTTTCCGAAGGTCAACTTCCGAAATCAGCTCTTCAACCGATTTTCTCTCCCTTTTCAGCATGTAGCTGCTTTGCCGGTCATCTCGACCAATGATGTAGAAAGAGCTGTCAACCAGCACGGTTGAATCGCGTAGCAGCTTTACGCCATGCTGCTGAAGGTATTTTATCTTTTGCTCGAATCCGCCATAAAACTCGTGGTTCCCGGTAACGGCGAAAACCCCGTACTTAGACTTAAATTGCTCCAGCAAAGTTCCCATCCCACCATTTATTACAGGTGTTACATCCTCATCGAATATGTCGCCCACCAGCAGCACCACGTCGGGATTTTGAGCGTTAGCCATCTTCACAAGCTTTGCCAGATCACGCTTGCCAATTACTGTCCCCAGATGAATATCTGAAACGGCTACTACGCGGAGTTTACCGCCACGCAATGGCTTGTCAACCCTAACTTCAATCTTTCTAACTATGGGGGTTATGGCGTTGGTGTAACCAGCTATTAGCAGAATTGAAACCAAAGCGTAAACCAAGGCCACACCTACCTGCCGGGCGTGAATCGGATTAGCCGATCCAAAGGTATGGGTTGAAACCACTACTATCCAAACAACAAGGAAAGCCATGAACAGGTATAGCATGGCACCTAGCCACATGGAGCCTATACGAACAAGCGGGGTAAATGTATTTCCATCAAAAATGGCTTCTAGCCCTCTCCCTACGGGGTAGGCTAGCACCAGGGCAAGAAAGATAATTTTTAGCAAAATACCCCATCGGGGTATGGAGAAAACCACCCGGGTTTGATAGTAAATGAAAAGGTTTACCAGCAGGTAAACTCCAAGGGCGATGGTAATGAATACGAACATCTGAAATGGCTTCATCCGTTTAAATTATTTACTGCAAGTGTGAGCTAATCTACTGTTCTGCCCGCGAAAATACGTTGCATAAACATATAATTGCATTCAATGTTCACCGTATTCATAAAACATGCTGAATCATAGCTATTTGTAATCAAGTAGATTTATCGGCAACCTAAGGCACAGTAGGCATAAACAGGCTCCAGGGTTCCACCCGGAGCGAAATTTTACGGGCAGCTGAATCATACATAGCAAGCCCTGCCTGATACTGGAATGAATTTGCTTACAGGCAGGGAGTACAAAGTTTACATTCAATTTCGCTTAAAGGGTAAAGTTGCCCGAGGCTTCAGGTTGATAGACTATCTCCTCAATTCGTATTTTGGTAGGACCGGCGGGCACCAGCCATTCAATCTCATCGCCTACCCTATAGCCAATTAGCGCTGTGGCAATGGGTGAAAATATAGAGATTTTGTTCTCCTTTAAGTTAGCTTCGTGGGGGTACACAATTCTAAATTGAATCTCCTTGCCGGTGTTCAAAAAGCTGATTTTGACAATTGAGTTCATGGTAACAACATCTGAGGGAATGCTTTCTGGGTTAACTACTTGGGCCGACTCCAGCTCCCCAAGCAGCTTATCGGCTTCGGTGTTGGTGATTGATTTGAGTTGCCTGGCAACTTCAAGATGCCTCTTAATTCGTTCATAGTCAAGTCGGTTCAATGTTATCCTGCTCATGGTTTCATGATTTTAGTATAATTTGAAACGTGATAAAGATAGGCAATGTTTACGTGTAAATGAAATCTTGAGGGGAGGTGTTTTAGGTGGCACGCTAGCTTCAGCTGGATGATTTTTCTGTACCATTCTGAGCTACTTTACCCATAACCTACATAGGGTTAGCAGGTTATAATCTGGCTTTGCAAAAACCTGTTGTTAAACTGGCGATTCCGCCCTGTGGGCTGGTGGGAGAGTAGTGTTTTTCAGGTGATCCGGGCGGGATTA
>DCDD01000214.1 GCA_002316235.1 Bacteroidales bacterium UBA1064 | reverse complement strand
AAATTTATTAAACTTTTCTTTGAGAACTTTGTGGTTAAATAATATTAGAAACCACAAAGCACACAATGATATTACACAAAGAACGCAATAATTACTATTCATGATTCCAATATGGCTATCGGAAAACAACATTTTCTTTAAATAGAGCCTCCCTTTTTATGTTCTCCCCCAACCCCTGCAATCCTAGCCTTTATCTTTTGCTCAAATATCACAATTAGCTGTTTGATGGCGTTAATCAATTCCTCCTCTTTTTCAACTTGAGAAACGATTGTCTTTTGAACGTTTAACCTACGGTTTATACATCATTCTTAACTTCACTAGTGGCTGTCTATTCCCATGAGCATCAGGAACAGGTGTTTCTGAATTTTGATGATTTCCTGCATGTACTCACCAACTGCCTTAACGCTTCCAGGCAGGGTATATACAAACATACTTCCCATCACCCCGGCAATACTCCTGCTGATTAAAGCGTTGGGCTTGTCGGCTCCGTACTTCATTCTTATCATCTCCATTATTCCGGGAATTTCCTTATCAAGAAGTGGCCTAACCACATCGGGGGCAACATCCCTTGGTCCTATACCCGTTCCCCCGGTGGTAATCAGGAGGTCGTACCCATTGTTCTTGGCTTCAACCACAGTTGAGGTAAGCGTAGCGGCATCATCCGGAATTATGGTGGAATTAACGGAGTGCCGCCATCCTATATCGTTGAAGAATTGGTTAACCAACCGAACCACCTCGGGGCCGCTTCTATCCTCATAGTCACCCCTGCTGGCCCTGTCGCTTAGCGTAACCACTTTCACCTTGTAGGTTCGTGGTATGAGCTCCAGCTCGTCACCGGCTTTTAGCCTTCCGGTTTTTAAGACCCTGGCAAAAATTCCCTCCCTTGGCATAATGCAGCTACCAACCTGGCTGAATATGGCGCAACCATCGGCATGGCAAAGCTTTCCTATTTGGGTAACCTCCAGCTCAACGCCCGACCCAACAAGCCTGTCGCCGGGAATACACTCGTAAAGGCAGAAACCCTTAGTTGTGATGTTCTCGGCAAAGTCGCCATATTTTATTCTCAGGTTGTTGGCCGCATTAAATTTTTCGATGCTCTCAACACCGAGAAGGCTGACCTGCCGGTGCCACATTCCGGAATGGGCATCGCCTTTAACCCCTGTGCTGTTTAGCTCAATAAAGTCAACAGGGTGCTTTGCTGTGCCCTTTGCATCCGAAACATTAACCGATAGTACTTTTACGCTGGTATCCACAACTTTTTGCTTTACGAATTAATGTCATGTTTTATTTTTTCGGTGAGTTTTATGGACTCAATTGTCATTTCCTTGTCAACGGCTTTGCACATGTCGTAAACAGCCAACAGGGCAACTGAAACGGCTGTGAGGGCTTCCATTTCAACACCTGTTTGGCCGATGCACTTAATGTAGCTGCTTATTTCAATCCCGTTTTGAACGATGGATGCTTTTACATCAACCTTAGCTAGCAGTATGGTGTGGCAAAGCGGGATGAGCGTTGGCGTTTGTTTGGCAGCCTGTATTCCGGCAATCTCGGCAAGGGTGAGCACATCACCCTTTTTTACCTGATTCTCTGTGATAAGCTTTAGGGTTTCGGGTTGAAGCCTGATAAATCCTTTGGCGCGTGCTTCCCTAAGCTGGTTGGGCTTGGAGCCAACGTCAACCATGTTGGCCCTGCCATCTCTGTCGGTATGTGAAAGTTCCATGTCAACCTCCTATGTTATAGAATTTCCCGTCATGGTTGGTAGTTCCACGGGCAGGTTTGGCATTCACTGCTTTGAGTAAGGCTCCCTCATATCCAAGCCCCCGTACACTATAGCCCAGATTACTAAACAGACATGGTTTGACAAAACCGTTGGCTGTTAACCTGAGGCGATTGCAGATGCTGCAGTTACCGCCGTTTCCCCCCTCTACCTCGCCGAATATTCCGGCGTTTAAATCCATTTTAGGAATGAACCTGACTTCAAATCCATTTGCTTGGGCAAATTTTTTTACCTCAACGGCGTCGGGTTCTGCCGATGATTTATCAACTACACAGTTTATTTTTATTGGGGTTAGGCCTGCAGCTCTGGCACATTCCAACCCATTAAGCACATCGTCAAGGCTACCTACCCTGGTAATTTGCCTGTACCTGGTGGGGTTGACCGTATCGAGGCTAACATTAACTCTCTGTAAACCAGCATATTTTAACTCCTTAGCATATTTGCCCAGAAGCACTCCGTTGGTGGTCATGCTCAGGTCGGTGATGCCCTCAATGTTGGAAATCATGGACACGAGTTCCACTACACCTTTTCGAACAAGGGGTTCACCGCCTGTAATTCTCACCTTGTTGAACCCTTTTGTGGCTGCAATTCTTGTAAAGGATGCAATTTCCTCAAACGAGAGTATCTCGCTATGGTCAAGCTGAGTAATACCCTCTTCGGGCATGCAGTAAGTGCACCGTAGGTTACAACGGTCGGTTACCGATATCCGCAGGTAGTTGATTTGGCGGTTAAAGCGGTCGTACATCAACAATTTCTCCCTTATCAATTTTTGTGGTACCAATAGGGACAGCAATAATGCCATCGGCATTGCCAAGGGCAAATATGTGTGCCGAGCCGTGAAACTCAACAGGTAAAACTGCTGACCCTGCTATTATCTTAACCGGAACCAGCGCCATTCGCTCGGCCCTGTTTCGCCTGTAATCCTCTGCTAAAGGCAAACGAATGGCCGTAGGGTTCAGCTGCTTGCAGCCCATTAGCTTACGTATGGCGGGCTTAACCAGTAGCTCGAACTGTATGAATGCCGAAACAGGATTACCTGGCAGCCCAAATACCAGCTTGTTGTCCAAGGTTCCGAACGTTGTAGGCTTGCCGGGCTGAACTGCTACGCTGCTGAAGTGGATGGTAACCCCCAACTTCTCCATGATTTCGGGCACGTAGTCGTAATCGCCCATTGAAACGCCACCTGTTAGCGTAACAACCTCGTTTTCGGCAATGGCTTTGGCTAGAACTTCGTAGGTAGCATCCTTGCTATCACTCACAATGCCATAGTAGCTGGGCAAAGCTCCGGCGGCCTTAGTCTGTGCAACCAGCTGATAGCCATTGCTGTTCCTTATCTGCCCACCCAGTGGTTTTATATTAGGCTCCACCAGCTCATCGCCGGTAGGTAGTATGCCCACTCTGGGCTGAGTGGCAACCAATGGCTGGTGGTATCCCAGTGCTGCCATAATGGCAATATGCTGTGGACCAATAATTATGCCTTTATTGATAGATACATCTCCAATCCGAATATCCTCACCCAGCTCGCAAATATTTTTTTTGGCCTCCATGCCTGTGAATTCAACGTACAAATCGTCTGCCAGGCGGGTGTCCTCAACAGGTAAAACGCAGTCGGCGCCAAGCGGAATTGGTGCCCCAGTCATTATTTTGGCGCAAGTACCGGGTTCAACCTGCATGGTGGGCAGGCTTCCGGCAGCAATGGTTTCTACTATCTTTAAGGGCATTCGGAGGTCGCTCATCCTACAGGCAAAGCCATCAACAGCCGATTTTCTGAAAGGCGGCATGTTAATGTCCGAAACTATATCCTCAGCAAGTACCCTGTGCAGGCTCTCCAACAGTAAAACTCTTTCTGGCTTTTGAATGGTAACAACTCTGGAGAGAACTAAGGCGTAAGCTTCCTCAAACCTAATCATGGTCAGGGTTAATTTTCCACAAAGTTGTTAAAAAAATCATTACCAGGGTAACTGTTTTAGGCTTTTTTGCCTGCTCATCCGTAATAGCCTGCTTAATTAATAAAGCGCTGGTTAGCTATTGCTAAAATTGTTAATTTTGACAAAAATTTTGTAGGATGTTGAAGGATCGCGGTTACTATATCGACCTGCTTCACCAGCATATTTCAAACCCCAAAATGATAGCTCATTGTCTAGCCTCTGAGGCAGTGCTAAGAGCCTTAGCCAGAAAGTTTGGTGAGGATGAGGAAGTTTGGGGAATTGCCGGTTTGGTTCATGATATTGACTCTGAGCAAACCGAGTCGGACCACACCATGCATGGGCTGGTGGCTGCCGAGATGCTAAACGGCGTGCTACCCGATGAGGCGGTAGATGCTGTTCGGATGCACAACGAGGATGCTACCGGAATGGAGCGTAGCACCAAGTTCCAACATGCGCTGGCAGCCGGTGAAACCATTACCGGGCTAATTTTTGCCACCGCGCTGGTTTACCCCGACAGGAAGATTAGCAGCGTTAAGCCTAAGTCGGTTGTCAAAAGAATGAAGGAGAAGCAGTTTGCCGCCTCTGTGAATCGTAGCACTATCATGGAGTGTGAATTGTTAGGGCTTTCGATTGACGATTTCGTCAGCCTTTCGCTGGAGGCACTTGCTCCAATTGAGTCGGAGTTGGGCTTTTAGAGTTTATCAGGCATGAAGGCTTGCTGTTTTAATAACTGGAGAAAATTTTTTCAGAATTTCCTCCTGAATACCTTTAAAGTTTTGGAAAGCTGCATGCTGATCAAATTGATGCTGGTGAATTACATAGCTAAAATACGGACTAATTTGCATTAATCATCTTAGCTATGCGCTTGCATGCTATATGATATGTATGCAGGTTGAAAGTTATTTTTTTGTTGGCATAAACACTTATTAAGCTGAATATTAACGTGAAGTTAGAGTTGATTTGTGAACAGGTTGTTACCGAAGCCAAAAAGGCGGGTAGCTTTGCCATGGAGCAACGGGCAAACTTCAACATCAATAAGGTTGAGGTGAAAGGCAAGCATAATTTTGTATCGTATGTTGACCGGACATGCGAGGCGATGCTGGTTGATGGTCTCTCGAAAATTGTCCCTCAAGCCGGCTTTATTGCTGAGGAGGGAACCGGTAAGCCAAATAAAGGGGGGCTGAACTGGGTGGTGGATCCCCTGGATGGGACAACCAACTACATTCATGGAATATCCCCTTTTGCGGTCAGTATTGCCCTGATGGACGATCAAAAACTGTTGCTGGGCGTTGTGTATGAGGCCAACTTAAAGGAATGCTTCTGGGCAACTGCCGACAGCCAGGCCTATTTAAATGGTGCACCTATTAAAGTGTCGGAAACCGGTAAGGTGAACGACGCCCTTGTTGCAACCGGTTTTCCCTACTACGACTACTCCCGCATCAACCCGTTTTTTCAGACTATGGAATACTTCATGCGTAATTCCCATGGTTTGAGACGGTTAGGCTCTGCTGCTACCGATTTGGTTTACGTGGCCTGCGGACGATTCGATGCCTTCTACGAGTATGGGCTAAGCCCTTGGGATGTGGCTGCCGGAGCTTTGATTGTGGAGCGTGCCGGAGGTAGGGTATGCGACTTTAAGCGGGGTAATGATTTTATTTTTGGAGGTGAAATAATGGCTACCAACAGCAGCCTATATGGTGAGTTTGCCGACATCTTAAACGGCATGATGAGCAAATCCCAATCGGAATAAGTTAAACATCTATGAAAGAAGCTCAACTATTACAGCCACCGGCTTCATCCGCGTCAATCATAAATTTTTAAAAATTGACAGATGAAACGACTAGCTTTTTACCTGTTTTACACCATAACAAAAATTTTAGCCCTGCTACCGCTAAGATTGCTCTACGTAATTTCCGACATTAACAGGTTTTTGCTTTACTACGTGCTGAGGTACAGGCGAAAAACGGTAACAACTAATTTAAAAAATGCCTTTCCGGACAAATCGAAAGAGGAGCTAAAGGCAATTGAATGGAAATTTTACCGGCATCTGTGCGACTTATTTGCCGAAATAATTTTTTTACTGCATTCGGGGGCAAAGCGGGCAGCTAAGCTTTGCACCTTTAGTAACGTGGAGCTGGTGAATAGCTACTACCAGCAGGGGAAAAGCGTGGTAGCGGCCGGTGGTCATTTCGGGAACTGGGAGCTTTACGGCCTGTTTCCGCTCTACATAAAACACACTGTTCTGGGTGCGTACAAGCCACTTAATAACAAGCCGATTGATGAATTCATCAAAAAGTCACGTGAACGTTTTGGGTGTGTTACCATACCAATGTACAGCATTTCGAGAGTTGCCCTAAAATGGTCGCAGGAAGGTAAACCATTCTTTTTGGGGCTTATAAACGACCAATCGCCATCTCGAAGCCATATTGGGTACTGGACTACTTTTTTGAACCAGGAGACTCCAGTTTATATTGGGACCGAAAAGATAGCCCGGAAAATAAACCAACCCGTGGTGTTTTGCTACATTCGCAAGTTAAAGCGAGGCAAGTATGAAGCGAACGTGGAGCTTCTGGTCGAAGAACCTAGGCTGACTAAACCCCACGAGATTACCGAGATGCACCTCCGAGCGTTGGAAAGGGTGATTAATGAAGCTCCTGAGTACTGGCTCTGGTCTCATAAGCGATGGAAGCATAAACGTGATGTAACCACTAACTCCTTACAGGCAGGAAATGAGCATACACCATGAGGTTGCCGTAGTTATCCTGAACTGGAATGGCGAGAAGTTCCTGCAACGCTTTCTTCCGGGAGTACTAGCCAACTCCAACGAAACGGGCGTCGCGGTTTATGTTGCCGATAATGGTTCTACAGATGGCTCAGTAAAGCTTATCAGATCAAGGTTTCCGCTGGTAAACCTCATCCTACTCGACAGGAATTATGGCTACGCAGGAGGGTACAACCGTGCGCTCAGCCAGATAGACAGCGATTTTTTTGTGCTGCTTAATTCTGATGTTGAAGTGCCTGGGGGATGGCTTAATCCTTTACGTAGCTTTATGCGGTCAAACCCAAATGCAGCCGCTTGCGCTCCTGCCATTATGGACATTGCCCGCCCGGAGTGCTTTGAGTATGCCGGAGCGGCGGGTGGTTTTATTGACAAGTTTGGCTACCCGTTTTGTAGGGGTAGGATTCTATCCGAAATAGAGCAGGACACCGGGCAGTACAACCAGTCCATCGAGGTATTCTGGGCAAGCGGGGCCTGCATGATGGTGAGGGCAAACACCTTTTGGGACGCGGGCGGTTTCGATGACCATTTTTTTGCCCACATGGAGGAAATTGACCTCTGCTGGCGAATGTTGAACATGGGATACTCGGTATGGAGCATTCCGGAGTCTAAAGTTTACCACGTAGGAGGAGGAACACTTCCAAACAACAACCCGTACAAGCTCTACCTGAACTACCGTAATAGCCTGTTCATGCTACACAAGAACCTATCAAAGAATGCCTTTTACCAAACCATTATAGCCAGGCTACTTCTCGATTGGCTTTCGGCAATGGCCTACCTGGTTCGCTTTCAGCTTAAATTTTTCGGGGCCGTTGCTAAGTCACACTACCATTACTATCGTGATATCAGCAGGTTGAATAGCTTCCGCAGCTCATTCCGGCATCCTAAAACCAACAGTGCAAAAGTTATCTACCATAGAAGCGTTCTTTTTGATTTTTTCATACTCCGCAGGCGGAAATTTTCCGAGCTGAAGTTTTAGTCTTTTGTCAGCCTTTTTACCTTTTTTAGGATAGGGGCGTATGTTAAAAATATGAAAAAAATCGCCTTTTTTGATAATCTAATCCTTTAAAAGATACCTTTGCAGCTCAACTTTACACATTAGCCATTTAGCTAAACTGCAGCAGTACCAAATGATCTCATTTAAAAAACTTACCATTCGTGATATTTTATTCCGTTCACGAATGGCCTACGCCGAAAGACCAGCTCTTGCTTTTGTTGACTCAAAGCCTGTTACCTACGCCAACATGGCGATTATTGTCAGGAACATTTCCGGGATGCTCTACACCCTTGGGATTAGGAAGGGCGATAGGGTAGCCCTCATAGGCGAGAATAGCCCAAACTGGGGTATGGCTTATTTGGCGGCAACCACAATAGGGGCGGTTGTAGTTCCCATTCTTCCCGACTTTTCGGATACAGAATTGGAAAACATCATACGCCATAGCGAGGCGAGGGTAGTTTTTGTTTCAGCCAAAATTTATTCTCACCTTAAAATCGACAATCTTAAAGGCGTTGAGGCCTTCATCCTGCTCAACAGTTTAGTTCCTATTGACGAGGAAACATTTACAGCCGATACTACTATTCCCTACTCCATACCCGACCCTATTGTAAACGTTGATTACTGCGATTGCGAGTTACCCCGCCCTAGCGAGGACGACCTGGCAGCAATTATCTATACCTCAGGCACCACTGGTAGGCCCAAGGGGGTAATGCTTACCCACCGGAACCTTGTTTCTAACGTTCTATCCACCTTGATGGTTCAGGAGGTAACGGAGCATGACAGGCTACTCTCCATTCTCCCTTTATCGCACACCTACGAGTGCACCATTGGTTTCCTAATTCCAATGGCAACGGGTGCATCGGTTTACTACCTCGATAAACCACCTGTAGCCCAAACACTTATTCCGGCCATGCAAAAAGTTAGGCCTACAATGGTGCTTACGGTTCCGTTAATTATTGAAAAAATATTTCGAGGTAGCATCAAGCCCCAGCTAACCTCAACTGCCCTAAGGCAACGCCTATACCAGTTTTCGCTAAGTCGCAGGCTCCTTCATCGGGTTGCTGCGCGAAAACTCCATAGTACTTTCGGGGGTGAGCTTAGATTCTTTGGAATTGGCGGAGCAAAACTTTCGCGTGAGGTTGAGCTATTCCTGCACGAAGGCCGATTTCCCTACTCCATAGGCTATGGAATGACGGAAACATCGCCGTTGCTTACCGGTAGCACTCCCGCACAAGTAAGGTTTAGAACGGCAGGCTACTGCCTACCCGGGCAGGAGCTGAGGTTGCTTAATCCCAACCCCGAAACCGGTGAGGGCGAAATTCTTGCCAGGGGTTCCAACGTAATGGTTGGCTACTATAAAGAGCCCGAGCTAACCCAAGCAATTTTTTACGAGGGTTGGTTAAGAACCGGAGACCTTGGAGTTATAGATGACAAGGGATATTTAACCATTAAGGGACGGTCTAAGAATTTGATACTGAGTTCTTCGGGCGAAAATATATACCCCGAGGAAATTGAGGATATTATCAACAACCATGAATACGTTGCCGATTCCGTGGTTTACGAGTCGGGAGGCAAGCTGATGGCAAGGGTTCACCTCAACCGGGAAGCAGTGGCGCAATACCTCGCCGGCATTAAATCCTCAGCTGCGGACCTATCCAAAAATGCCGAAGAGCTTACCAGAAGAATTCTTGACGACATCAAGGTTATGGTGAACTCTAAAGTGGCCAGGTTTGCCCGGCTAAGCGTTGTTCACGAGCAGCTTGAACCTTTCGAAAAATCGGCCACCCAGAAAATTAAGAGATTCATGTATCAGGACTAGTCATTGTAGAACTCGTCGGATGCCGTTTCCGTTTCCAGGTTGAGGTGTGTTCTAGAATTGACAATGATGGAGTTGTAATTGCAGATTCCCATGCTTTTTCCTGCAATTTTTAGTTTGCCTACTTTCAGATAAATATTTTAGGTCGCGGTTTTGGCAAGTTCGACCGTTTTTGAGCATTCATTCCCTGAAACATATTTCTGACCTTTTTTTATTATACCGATTAAGTCGGTGGCTTTTGTCATTTTTTGTTTCATTCGTCAAATTGGCCATAACGGATTGCGGTTTTGCGTACGTGCGGGATTTCATGGCACAAAACTGTCAAACCAATACAAAAGTTGATGCGATGTAGAATGTTCAATTAACCATATCACCTGCCATTGAGCCAAACGCCTGTTAGCTGCTGGCGTTCTGTCTTCTGTCCTCGTAAACCATTATCAATATTGAGTTTTCGTGTCATTGTAATTCTAATTCCTTATCTGTTTGTGTCGTCTTGTGGGTTAGGGTATTTTTTATTTTCTGAAGAAGAGGAGATTTTTAATTTTTATTTTGGGGTTGGGCAGGCACACTCTTTGGCAAAGCTTTGGTTGAAGCGTTGGCTTGTGGGGCTTTAACAATGTGCGTGAATGCTGTAGTGGGTTGTTTTTTACCACAGAAGGCACGGAGGTGCACGGAGTTTTTTCTATGTGTTCCTAAGTGTTCTCCGTGGTGAATTTTATATTATCCACCGAACAATACCATCTTTTAAGCGGGTTACATTGAAGTTTATTAATAATC
>DCDD01000200.1 GCA_002316235.1 Bacteroidales bacterium UBA1064 | reverse complement strand
TCCGCCTACTGGCGGATTCTCCCTTCTACAGTCTCGGGATTCAGCATTTCGGTTCCTGGTGCACGGTTCACATTTCGCTATCGGTTTCCTCAAATAGTCCTGAAATCATCTGCTTAATTGCGTTGAACTTGCTGCCCTTTTTTTCATGCACCTCTGAGAACTCCTTGTCAACAGATGGTTCGGTGGCATTTTGTTGTTTGGCATCATCCTGCACAGGAGTGGCAGTCTGTCTTTCGAGTCCGATTAGCGCCAAACCCAATGCGGTGGATAGCTGGGGATGGTTGTATTTTTCAAGGGAGTCGGACGAAAGTTTCTCACTAGGGAACCCCAACCGGACATCGTAACCCGATTTAAACTTGATGAGGTGCGAGAGGTGTTTCAGCAGCGCTCCGCCTCCGGTAATCACCACGCCGGCGCTAAGCTTCTCTGCATAGCCCGAAAGGTTAATTTCGTAGAGGACAAAATCCAGAATTTCCTCCATGCGGGCCTGAATGATGCCTGCCAGGTTTTTAACCGAAATTTCCTTGGGCTCCCGCCCGCTAATACCAGGAATGGTAATGATTTTGTTATCAGGTGCAATGTCGGAGAGGGCTATACCGTAGATTTCCTTTAGCTGGTCGGCCTGCTTCAGAAGAATGGAGCAACCCTCCTTAATGTCCTGGGTGATAACGTTTCCACCAAAAGGAATAACAGCAGTATGCCTTATGTTCCCCTCGTAGTATATTGCCAGGTCGGTAGTGCCACCGCCAATATCAATAAGGGCAACGCCAGCCTCACGCTCGTCGTCGGTTAAAACGGCCTCGGCAGAGGCAAGCGGCTCAAGAATAAGATCGGCCACACTCAAGCCCACCCGGTTTACACACTTCTCAATGTGCTTGGCCGATGAAGTTTTACCGATTACAATGTGGAAGTTGGCATCTAACCTTCGGCCCATCATCCCAACAGGCCGGTTATTGTCAACGGGCTCCTTGTCAACAAAAAACTCCAGGGGTAAAACATGCAGTATGGTTTCACCGGCATCAACAGGAGTGAGATTCATATCCTTTACAAGCCTGTCAATATCGTCCTGGGAGATTTCCCTGTCGTCGGTATCAAAGTTCAGGTAGTTGCTGTTCTTGATACTTCGGATGTGCTGACCGGCAATCCCAACATAGGCTGAATGGAATTCGAGTCCAACTTGCTTTTTAACGTCGTCAACTGTTTTCTGGATTGCCTTAACGGTTTCCTCGATATTTTGAATCATCCCTCGTTTAATGCCAGTTGATTCGGCGGTGCTAAGGCCCACCACCTGGAGCTTCCCGTTGGAATTCATCTTACCTACCATGGTTACCACCTTTGTGGTTCCCAGGTCAATTGCCACTACATAGTCGTTTGAATGTGCCATATCACTAACGTTTTGTGCAAACTATTTGATTAGAGTACATAAGGTTTATTCTGCTATACTTGTTCCAACCCTCGGTTGGCAGTGCGTTCTCGTAGAAAAGCTTCAACTTTTTCAACTTACGGTCGTAGCCCTCCAGGCTCCCCATAGCAATAACATGAGGACCAACAACGGGAATCAGCTCAACGTTTCGGGCATTGATAACGTAGATCTGGTTGATTTGAGCCCTCCAAAAGGCATCGTGGTTGATATACCTGGCAAAGTCAAAGATTTGGCATACCAACGGTTTTGAACCATTGGTAAGGCTATCGTTCCACCTGGTAATGTCAATGTTTGGTTTAACCCTGAAAGGTTCATATATATTTCCGCTTGCAATAAGAACATAGGCTGCATAGCTACTCGAAACGGGCATTACCAAGCCCTCGTCATCAATATAGTAGCTTTGATTTCGTGCGTTGAATATGCGAACAATGGGTCTGCGCTGTTTCACCGTAATTCTGAGGATGCCATCCATGGATTTATATACCTGCACATCACGAACGGCAACCAGCTCGGAAATGTTTTTTTCAAGCTTATGGGTGTTAATCGAATTCAACGGTTTACCGATGGGGGAAATAGTGGACGAAAGGATCATTTTTCTTATTGTACCGGGTTTAACAAACTGGTACTGGGCGCTATCAACAACTTCAACCCTGATGCCCCTGCAAAGAACCTTTTTTGCACGCTCGGCAGTAAATAAAAGGCTATAAACGAGGTATGAGCCTAACAGAAGCCATCCCAAGATAATAAGTATGTTGCGGGTTCGACGGTTCATATCTATTTAGCCTCAAATATTTTTACAATTTCGGGCGCCAACCGGTCAATATCGCCAGCACCCATTGTCAAAAGCACATCCACATCATTTTTCCTAAGCCACTCGAGCAGGTCGGCTTTGTCCAGAAGCAGCCTGTTTGGATTGTTCATTTTATCAGCAATGGTCTGCGAG
This sequence comes from Bacteroidales bacterium UBA1064, assembly GCA_002316235.1. Taxonomy (GTDB): domain Bacteria; phylum Bacteroidota; class Bacteroidia; order Bacteroidales; family Tenuifilaceae; genus UBA1064. The sequence goes on along the minus strand of DCDD01000200.1, from coordinate 11,845 downwards.
GTTATTCCTTCAATAGGTTGCTCCCTGGCGGGGTATATATCGAGCAAAATAGCCATGTCGAGCTTATCGAGCGACCGGGCAAAATCGAAAGCAAAATCCCGGGTACGGCTGTAGAGGTGGGGCTGAAAAATCCCGGTTATTTTACGGTTTGGGTAAACCTGCCTGGCCGATTCTATCATGGCCTCAATTTCGCGGGGGTGATGGGCGTAATCGTCAACATATACGGTTCTACTGCTTTTAAACCGAATATCGAACCGTCGTGATACGCCAGAAAATGAGAGCAGACCGCTTCGTAGCTCATCATGGCTAATACCACAGGTAATTGCTGCTGCCGCAGCGGCAATAGAATTTTCGAAATTGAACAATCCCGGAACTCCAAGCTTGAGGTCGTCTATCGTTCCATTAGGCGTTTCGAGCGAAAAGCCGTAACAACCCTCGTTAAGGCTAAGGTTGACCGGGTAGAAATCGGCATCTGACGACAGCCCATAGGTTAACCGGGTAACGCCCCTTTCAGGGATAGGCGCAATTCCCAGACCGGATTTAGCTATCAACGTTCCGTTAGGTTTAACCTGACCGGCAAACTGGTTGAACGCCTCCACTACCCTTTCATAATCACCGTAAATGTCGAGATGATCGGGGTCAACCGATGTAATAACGGCCAGCTGGGGGTGCAGGTTCAAAAAACTGCGATCGTACTCGTCGGCCTCGGCCACAAGCAGCTTTCTACCCTTATCGGCGGTAACCAGGTTGCTGCCGAAATTTTTTGAGATTCCACCCAAAAAAGCATCGCAACCAACCGATGAGCTTCCCAGCAGGTAGGCAAGCAGGGTTGAGGTGGTAGTTTTGCCGTGGGTTCCGGCAACGGCCAATGTTTGATACCCTAATGACAGCATTCCAAGCACCTGGGCGCGTTTTAAAAGCTGAAATCCACCCCTGCGAAAGTAGGCTAGCTCCGCTAAGGTTTCGGGAACAGCAGGAGTGTAAACAACCAACGTGGTTGCAGGATTTCTAAATTCAGAGGGTATCAGCTCTGCATCGTCGATAAAATGAATGCCAATGCCCATCTCGGCCAGTTGCGATGTGATAGCGGAAGGGGTACGGTCGTACCCGGCCACAACCCGACCCTTAAGGGCAAAATATCGTGCCAGCGCACTCATTCCGATACCGCCTATACCCAAAAAATAAACCCCCAAATACTGCTCCATGCTCATATCTAGCGCCTTACACCTTAAGTTTTGTCCTAATCAATTTATTTAACACGCTGAAACACTGTATTTAAACATCTCTTTCACCTACAAAGATTTACTGTTAGCATTAGCCAGCGATAGCACCTCACCAGCAATCAGTGTTGCCGAGTTTGGCAACGCCATTGTTAAAATATTCTGTGCCAGTTCACGCAATTTCTCCTCGTTGGAGATAAGCGAAAAGGCCGTTTCGACAAGTGTAGGTTCTGCATCGCTATCGGCAACCATTACGGCAGCATTCCGTTTAACCAGAGCTTCAGCGTTGTGGGTTTGATGGTCTTCGGCCACATTAGGCGATGGAACCAGAATTGCCGGTTTGCCCACAAGGCAGAGTTCCGATATGGTTCCGGCTCCTGCCCTTGAAATAACCAAATCAGCTGCTGCAAAGGCCATATCCATCCGGTTTATAAAATCGAAAAGCCTGATATTCCTACCGGAGTAACCTGCCAACTCCTGGTTGATGGCTTCGTAGTAAAACTTCCCGGTTTGCCATATTACCGCCACCTCGGGGTGACGGGCAATTGCATCAAGCTTATGCCGCAGGCTCTGATTAATGGTTCCGGCACCGAGGCTTCCTCCCAACACAAGGAGAACTTTCTGCTCGGGAGAGAGGTTGAAAAATCTAAACGCCTCTTCCCTTGTTACCTTAAGAGTTTCAATGTCCTGCCGCACCGGATTGCCTGTTTTAATAATCTTTTCCTTCGGGAAGTAGCGTTCCATGCCGTCGTATGCCACGCAAATTTTGTGAGCACCAGCTGCCAGCATCTTGTTGGTAATGCCGGCGAAGGAATTCTGCTCCTGTATCAGCGTTGGTATCCCTCGTTTTTGAGCTGCCCTGAGAATGGGCCCGCTGGCATAGCCGCCTACACCAACCACCACATCGGGTCTAAAGTCGGCTATAATTTTACGAGACAAGCGAAGACTTCTAATCAACTTAAAAACCAGCATAATATTCTGGGGTGAAAGGCTTCGCCTAATACCGATTATGGGCAGGCCAACAATACGGTATCCTGCCTGCGGAACTCTTTCCATCTCCATACGGCCCAACGCTCCTACAAAGAGAATTTCGGCCTCGGGCGACAGCTCTTTCACGGCGTTGGCAATGGCAATAGCCGGGAAAATATGGCCGCCGGTTCCCCCGCCGCTAATTATTACTTTCAGCTGGTTCTTCTCCATCAAAAAGTTCCTTTTTACTTTGTAACCTACTTACACTCAAAATAATACCAAACGCAGCGCTTGAAAAAAACAGCGAGGTTCCTCCCATGCTAATCATTGGGAGCGGTTGCCCGGTAACAGGAATAAGGTTTACCGCCACAGCCATATTCACCATGGCCTGCATGGTGAGGAGAAGCGCCAAACCAAAAGCCAGGAAAGCCGGAAAAGTACGCTTGGCCTTTTTGACTATCACCGCCGAGCGGTATAGAAGAATTAAGTATAGGCTGATGATGAACAGCCCAGCAAAAAGTCCATACTCCTCAATGATGATGGCGTATATAAAATCGGAGTACGGATGGGGTAGGAAATTTCTCTGGGTTGACCTGCCCGGCCCTTTACCGGTGATACCGCCGTTGGCAATGGCAATTTTCGATTGCTCAACCTGGTAGTTACCGTCGGGGTTATCGCCACTAACAAAATTTTCGATACGGTTTTTCCATGTATGCACCCTACCCACATCGCCAAAATGAAGGGCTACCACAACAAAAATGGCAAAAAGGGCAACACCAATTCCTGTAAACCCGAGAAGATATTTCAGATTTACCCTCCCAACATACATCATAATCCAGCATGTAAGCCCCAAAAGTGCAGCGGTGGAAAAGTTGGCAGGAAGAATAAGCCCACAAATCAGGATTACGGGAAGTGCAAGCGGTAAAAATCCCTGCTTAAGGTCCTTTATATCCTTTTGCTTCTGAGAAAGTATTTTGGCCATGTACATCACCAGGGCAAACTTAGCCACATCCGACGACTGGAATGTTATGCCCAGCCCAGGTATTTCGAGCCAGCGGGAGGCTTCATTCAACCTGGTTCCAAATACCAGCGTAAAGAGCAACAGGGGAATGGAAATAAGCATAAGAAGCGACGACAGCGGGTAGTAAACCCTATAGCTAATCAGATGGGTAACAAATACAATTGATAGGGCCAGCACCAAAAAAACAAGCTGCTTTACCAAAAAGTAGGTGGTGTTGCCGCCATGGTAACGAAAGGCCAGCGAGCCCGTTGAGCTGTAAACTACCAGCAGGGAGAATGCCGATAACAGAATTACCACCAGCCATATTGCCCTATCGCCCTTAAAGTATTTATCTACAAAAGTCCCCATTGGTATAATGCTTAAAGCATTCTAACTGCATCCTTGAATTTACGCCCTCTATCCTCATAGTTTTCAAACAAATCGAAGCTGGCACAGGCAGGTGAAAGCAGAACCGTGTCGCCCGGATTGGCCAGCTCGTAGGCACTTCTAACGGCATCTTCAGCCGACAGCACATCAACCATAACCGGGACAACATTCCCAAAAGCCTTATGCAGCTTAACGTTATCAACACCAAGGCAAACGATTGCCTTAACCTTCAACTTTACCAAGTCCATTAGCTCTGAGTAATCGTTTCCCTTGTCAACCCCGCCGGCAATCCATACCACGGGCGTATCCATACTCTCCAGAGCATACCAAGCCGAGTTAACGTTTGTGGCCTTTGAATCGTTGATGTACCTGACTCCTTTAATAGTTAAAACCGGCTCAAGGCGATGCTCTACCCCCTGAAAATCGGATAGCGACTGCCGGATTACATCCTTACGGATGTTCAGCACATGCCCGGCAATGCCTGCGGCCATAGAGTTGTAGATGTTATGCTTACCCTTAAGCGAAAGATCGTTAATTGACATGCTGAAGTCGCTATTGTTATAGTTGATTAGTAGGTTATCATCGTCGAGCCATGCAGCTTGGTTTTCCTTAACACGCTGGGAAAAGGGCAGCTGCTGGGCTCTGAGGATAATGCGTTTGAGCTGCTCAACGGTAACGGCATCGTCGGAACAAAAAATGAAGCAATCATCCTCTGATAGGTTTCGGGTGATTCTGAACTTCGATTCCACATAGTTCTGCATCTTGTAGTCGTATCGGTCGAGATGATCAGGGGTGATGTTCAGCAGAATGGCAATGTCGGGTTTGAACTCGTAAACGCCATCGAGCTGGAAGCTGCTGAGCTCAATAACGTAGTAGTCGAAATTGTCTTCGGCCACCTGGTAGGCAAAGCTGTTGCCTATGTTTCCAGCCAGGCCCACATTTAGCCCCGCCTTCTGCATCATGTGGTATATCAACGAGGTAGTGGTGGTTTTGCCATTGCTGCCGGTTATGCAGATGGTTCGGGCTGTGTTGTATCGTCCGGCAAACTCAATCTCCGAAATAACAGGGATACCCTGCTCCCTAATTCTTGCAACAATTGAAGCCTTATCGGGAATGCCGGGACTTTTAATCACCTCGTCGGCGTTAAGAATGAGCGCCTCTGTGTGGCCGTTTTCCTCAAAAGGTATGCTGTACCTTTGCAGCCACTCACGGTAGCGGGGCTTTATGGTTGATGAATCCGATAGAAAAACATCAAAGCCCTTCTTGAATGCCAGCACAGCCGCTCCGGCACCGCTCTCTCCACCTCCCAGAATAGCTATTCGCTTCATTTTAAAGAAATATTTGTATTCATTCGTTTCCGGCTAGCTGCAGCCATCTGCCACGGTAGCCAATTGTAGGGTATCCTCCCTACGTTAACCTTTTTATACCGTATGATACCATTTAGCCCCATATTTGCACCAGCTAAACACATATAGCTACCTGATTTTTAAAGTTACCACGGTGATAACAGCCAGCAACATGCTTATAATCCAAAACCTGGTAACAATTTTAGGTTCGGCATAACCCTTTTTCTGGTAGTGGTGGTGGAGAGGCGACATGAGAAATACCCTTCGTCCCTCCCCGTAAATTTTCCGGGTAACCTTAAAGTAGCTGACCTGGATGAGAACTGAAAGCGCTTCAACCAGAAAGATTCCACAGAGTATGGGCAGCAGGAGTTCCTTACGAACAACAATGGCATAAACGGCTATAATGCCACCTATGGTAAGGCTCCCGGTATCGCCCATAAACACCTGGGCGGGGTAGCTGTTGTACCAGAGAAATCCAATAAGCGCCCCTATGAGCGCGCTCATGAAAACAACCAACTCACTAATGTGCGGTATATACATGATGTTGAGATACTCAGAGTAAATAACGTTACCCGAGAGGTAGGCAAAAACCCCAAGTGTGGTGGCATTCATTGCCGAAACGCCAGTAGCCAGCCCGTCAAGCCCATCGGTGAGGTTTGTGCCATTTGAAACTGCAGTAATAATGAAAATAACAACTACAATGAAGATAGTCCAGGTGATGGCATCGCGCCACTTCCCCTTGAAAGGGTTTAGGTACGCGTAGTCAAACTCGTTGTTCTTAAAGAAGGGTATGGTGGTTTGGGTTGTTTTTTTGCCCTTACTAACGCTAACGGGTTCCGAACCGGAGTACTCCGAGGTAACCACCACTTCGCTTTGAATATTTGGTCTTACATGGTCGCGAATCATAATGTCGGGGCTGAGCCACATAGTGAGACCAACAAATAGCCCTAGTAGAACTTGTCCTAAAATTTTGAACTTACCCGAAAGGCCATCCTTGTTTTTCAGGAATACTTTGATATAGTCGTCGGTAAAGCCAACTGCACCCATCCAAACGGTGGTCACCAGCATTATGATGATGTAAATGTTAAGGAGATCGGCAAAAAGCAGAACCGAGATCAGGGTGGCAGCAATGACGATGATTCCCCCCATGGTGGGTGTTCCCTTTTTCTGCAGCTGCCCCTCAAGCCCAAGGTTGCGTATCTCCTCACCAATCTGCTTTCGTTGCAGGTACCTGATGATTCGCTTGCCAATGAAAAGGGCAAAAAGAAGGGACAGGATAAAAGCCAGGGCCGAGCGGAACGAAATGTAGCGGAAAAGACCGGCTCCGGGGAAATCGAATTGCTTTTGAATGTACTGTACCAGGTAGTAAATCATATATGCAGCTCGTTAAATATTTCAGCTAAAACTTCCTTATCGTCAAAGTGGTGCTTTACCCCTTTAACCTCCTGATAGTTTTCATGGCCTTTGCCTGCAACCAGAATGATGTCTTCCTTGTTGGCCAGCAGGCATGCCGTCCTGATGGCTTCATGTCTATCTACAATGGTAACTAGCTTCTTGGTAAACTCCTCATCAACACCGGCCTTCATATCATTAATAATATCCTCGGGCTCCTCAAAACGGGGATTATCGGAAGTAAGAATGACCAAGTCGCTGTTCTGAACAGCCACTCTTGCCATGACAGGTCTCTTAGTCTTATCGCGGTTTCCACCAGCCCCGACCACCGTTATAAGCCGTTGTCCGCTACTCTTAATCTTTTTTATAGTTTCAATTACGTTAACCAGAGCATCGGGGGTGTGGGCATAGTCCACCACTGCGGTGATACCGCCACTTGAGCTAACATACTCAAAGCGGCCGCTAACCGAATTAACCATGCTTAGCTGGAGCAATACATCGGTTTTGTCAAACCCAAGTAGCAAAAGCGAGGCATAAATAGCCAGCAGGTTATAGGCGTTAAACTCACCGATAAGCCGGGTCCAAACCTCCAGCCCATCCATATTCAGCAGCATTCCATCGAAGTGGCTTTCAACCACCCTGCAGCGGAAATCGGCAATGGAGTGAAGGGCGTAAGTAGAGACTTTGGCTTTGGTGTTCTGAACCATGACCATTCCATTCCGATCGTCGGCATTAACCAGGGCAAATGATTCGGAAGGCAGCTGATCGAAGAACATTTTTTTAGCCCTGATGTACTCGTCAAATGTTTTATGGTAGTCGAGATGATCGTGGGTAATGTTGGTGAATATTCCGCCGGCAAAAGTAAGGCCGGCAATCCTTTTCTGCACAACGGCATGTGAGCTTACCTCCATGAAGCAGTAGCTACACCCCGCATCAACCATACGGCGTAGTAACCTGTTCAATTCAATTGGGTCGGGAGTTGTATGCGTTGTGGGTATTTGCTCGTCTACCACTTGGTTCACCACTGTTGAGAGCAAGCCTGCCTTAAATCCCAGCATCCCAACAATTCGGTAAAGTAGAGTTGCCGTGGTGGTTTTACCATTGGTTCCGGTAACACCTACCAGCTTAAGGTTCGACGACGGGTTACCGTAGAATGCAGAAGCCATTAGCCCCAGGGCTTCCGAGGAATCCGAAACCCTAACGTATGTAACATTTGGGGCAAAGTTAACGGGCATTGCTTCGCACACAATAGCTGAAGCCCCGTTTTCGACTGCTTGAGGGATGAACCGGTGCCCATCAGCCTGAGTTCCCCTTATGGCAAAAAAGCAAGAGTTGGCCCCGGCAACCCTCGAGTTGAAGGTTAGCTGTTCCACCTCGATATCGGGGTTTCCAACTACTTCGTTGACAAGCGCTTTTGGTAATATTTTAGTTAAGCCTACTGCCATGATATATAAATTCTAATTGCTCATACTAAGTTCAAGGTTGATGTTGCTTCCCCGCTTAATGGCTGTTCCCGGGGCAATGGATTGCGAACGAACAGTACCCCTCCCGTTAAAGCTAACATGCAACCCGGTGTTTTCGAGAAGAAAAATTGCATCCCTAAGCCCCATCCCAACAACCGACGGAACAGCTTTTGATGAAAAACTAAGCGTGTTAAGCGCAATCTCGTTGCTATCGCGTTTGGTTGAAACCCATTCAGCTTTACTGTTAGCAATTTGATAAGGCACATCGAGCTGCTTCAATATTTCCTTTAGCATTACCAATCGGGTTGATTTAGATTCGGGGAGCTCCTTTAGGCTTCCACCGTTATCAATCTCCCTGAACCAATCGGGCGTGGTAGCATACACCTTGTCGGAAATTTCCTTAAATATTGGCCCGGCAACCAGGTTTCCATAGTAGATATTCTGCGAAGGTGCGTTAACCACTACTATGCAGGAATATCTAGGCTTGTCCGAAGGAAAATAACCCACAAACGATGCCTGATAGCTAACGCTACCGCCAATTTTGTAGCCCCTTCGCCCCTTGGCAAGCTGTGCTGTTCCCGTTTTGCCTGCAATTTTATAGGGAGTACTTTTAAGATTCTGGGCAGTGCCGCTCTCAACTACCCCTTCCAGCACCTCGTTCACCTTTCGGAGGGTTGACCTGCTGCAAATGGAGGGGTTGATAACTTCGGGCGAGAAGGTTTGTACAACCATTCCGTGTCGCTCTAGCGACTTAACCAGCCTTGGCTTAACCATTCTCCCGTCGTTGGCAATAGCATTGTAAAAGGTAAGAATTTGAAGCGGTGTAAGCTTGAGCTCGTACCCTATGCTCATCATTGGTAACGACATCCCCGACCAGTACCTGTCGGTGGGGTACTTGATCTGTGGGCTAGCCTCGCCCGGAATGCCAATTCCTAAGGGTTGGTTGAGCTTCATGGAGTAGAGCCTGTCAACATAATGACTTTCCTTTCCCCTATAGTACTTGGTAACCAGCTTGGCCACTCCAACGTTTGATGAAACTTCAAACACCTCCTTAACCGAAATTTTACCATGCCCCCCCTCCTTGCTGTCGGTAATTATGCGGTCGTACATCCGCAACTTGCCGTTGCCGGTGTTAACCGTATCGTTCAATTCAACAAAGCCATCTTCCAGCAGGTTAATGAGGGTAGCTATTTTAATGGTGGAGCCGGGCTCAGTACTTTCGCCAATGGCGTAGTTGTAAACCTCAGAGTAGGTACCATCCTCGTTGCGCTTAAGATTTGCAATTGCCTTAATATCGCCGGTTGATACCTCCATGAGAACAGCGCAACCATGGTCGGCATCGTGATTTCCAAGGTGTTTACGAAGTGCCGCTTCAGCAACATCCTGTAGGGCAACATCAATGGTGGTAACCACATCACAACCATCCTCCGGGTCTATCTGGTTCATACTTTTCACCTCAACCCAACTATTCCCAGGAATACGTTCATGCACCTTAAGCCCTGCCTTACCCTTAAGTGCATAGTCGAATGCTCCCTCAATGCCTACGGCAACACCAGTCTGGTTGACACCTCCTATGGTGCGTGCAGCCATTTTGGAGTGTGGCAGAATTCGCCGGTTAGCCTGAACTGCGATAAACCCACCTTTATTTTCACCCAGTCGAAACAACGGAAATGTTTTTATAGTTTGCAGCTCCATGTAGTTCACCCTGCGCGGGGCAATTGGGTAGAATCGCTTGTTATGGGCATACTTGCGAGCGTTAACCAGCTCCGAACGATATGCGTATTTTGAACGATCACCAAAAAATCGGGATAGGCAAATAGCCAGAGAATCAATATTTGAGAAAAATACCTGATCGGACAACCCACTGGCTGCCAAATCCATCCGAATATCGTAGTAGGGAACAGAAGTGGCCAGCACTCTCCCGTCCGATGCCAGAATATCACCCCGGTTAGGTTCCACAATAATATCCCTGTAGGTTATGGCTTTGGCCTTTTCCCTAAGCTTCGACCCCTCAACAAATTGTATGTAGATGATTTTAACAAAAATACCAACGCCCAGCAGTGCGAATAGAATGTAAACTACTGTAATTCGGGTTACTATGTCCTTCTTAATCGACATACCTGCAGGCTACTTTTGGCTAATCAATTTTTTTAGGGGGGATGGTGGACTCCTCAAGCCCCAGCCCCTTAATTTCAACAAGTTTTACCACCTCCGACTGACGGCTTACTGACATGTACTTGGCCGCAGTTGTAATGGATTCTGCCCTGAGGTTTTTTACTTCATTTTTAATTTTTTGCTCGTTTCGCAACAGCTGGTTATTCCGGTAGCTATTGCCTATGTAGATTACGGCAAGGAGAACCAAAAAAAGTATGTAGGGCAGCTGTGACGAAACATTCTCATGGGTGAGAATCCGCCCACTTAAAAAGTCCTTAAACCGATAACCCTTCTTTTCCCTGGGTTTTTCAGGTTGAATGTCAACAAATTCTTCAGTTTCGCCACTTACACTCATAGCCTTCTTCCTATTCTTAACTTGGCGCTACGCGCTCTATTGTTAGCAGAAATCTCATCGAACGAGGGAACAATTACCTTCCGGTTCACCTGCTCAAAGGGGACAACCCTGTTACCCATTAAATCGGGTCTATCCTCTCCCTCAAAATTGCCAAACTTGAGAAAGTTTTTTACCAGGCGGTCCTCCAGCGAGTGGTACGAAATAACCACCAACCGCCCTTCTCTCCCGAGACATTTAGCAGAGCCAACCAACATTAATTTAAGCGCATCCAGCTCATGGTTTACCTCAATCCGCAAAGCCTGAAAGATTTTGGCCAAAACCTTATTTTGAAGTTTAGCTGGAACAAGCGGTTTCAAAATTTGTGTAAGCTCTTCGATGGTTTCCAGCTGTTTTACCTTACGTCCATCGTATATGGCCTGGGCATAACGCCTACCATCAGGTAACTCACCAAGCTGGTTAAAAATCAGGCTTAACTCCTCGATGCTATAGCTGTTCACCACTTTTTTTGCCGTAAGTGAGGCCCGCTTGTTCATGCGCATATCCAATGGTCCCTCGAATCGGAACGAAAATCCGCGTTCGGGAGTATCCAGGTGAAACGATGAAACTCCCAAATCGGCCAGAATACCGTCAACTTTAGCGACATTATAGTACCGTAGAAAGTTCCTAAAGTACTTGAAGTTTCCCCTGATTAGGGTAAACCGTTTATCATCTGAAGCGTTTGTAAGGGCATCCTCATCCTGATCGAAAGCGTAAAGCTTTCCTTTTTTCCCAAGTCGCTCAAGTATGTGGCGGGAATGGCCACCCCCGCCATAAGTGAGGTCAACATACGTGCCATCGGGTCTGATGTTAAGACCCTCTATGCTTTCGGCAAGCAGAACCGGTACATGGTAGGTCATTTCTCATCCCTTATGGTTGTTGAACCTAAAATTTTTTCGGCCAGACTGGCAAACTGAACAGACTCGAGCCGTATGCCTTCGTACTTTTCCTTTGCCCAAACCTCCACCTTTCCGTCCATACCCGCCAGCACGACGTCGCGTACCACTCCAATCATATCGAGCAGTCGCTTTGGTAGCAATAGCCTACCACTTGAATCGAGCGTGATTTCAGCTGTTCCCCTGAAAAACTCCCGAAGAAAAGCGTTGTGCTCCCGGTTGTAAGGGTTGGTGTTCGTCCTTATTATTTCGTTTTGCCGCTGCCACTCCTCCATGGTGTAGAGCGTAAGGCAATCTTCGTAAATATCCTTCTTCACAACAAACTGGTCGGGCAGCGCAGATTTGACCTGCTTGCGTAGCGATGCAGGAAAGAGTATTCTACCCTTTTCGTCAACCTTACACTCGTAGTCTCCGATGAATGAGGACATTTCCAGCTGGCATTTAAATGGTAAAAATATACAATACTTTACCACTTTTATCCACTTTTACCCACTTTTTTGCATTTTGTTGATAACTTTTTTTTGAAAGCGACGTACCTAGGCCAATCGGTGAGATGTTAGCCGTCAACCTTTAAGGATAAACCCATTAGCTGATGGACAGTTTACGGAATCCGTCAGGAGCCGGACA
>DCDD01000161.1 GCA_002316235.1 Bacteroidales bacterium UBA1064 | reverse complement strand
TGATGACCCCATGCGACTGACCACAGCAAGTACCAATTTTAGCTAATTGTCATCCTCGGGCGCCTTATTGAGCAACTGCTTGGTTCGGAGGGGGATGAATTTCCTGTTGAAGTAAACGCCTAGCAAACCACCCACCCAGATTAAAATTTTCACCTCAACGGGATGGTTGAAAAACAGGCAAAGGGTTGCCGCAATGGCGATTATTCCAAAAGGTCCCCAGAACCCAAAATCTTTCTTAACAATGGTGTAGAGCAGTATAAGGTCAATGGCAAAGGCTGCCAGCAGCTCGTAGGGTATAAAAAAGAGAAACATGCCCATGAGCGATGAGGCTGCCCTACCCCCTTTAAACCTGAAGAAAAGCGGGTAGCCATGTCCTTTCACCGCGCCTACTCCTATTAACCCTATACCAGTATTGGAAACGTTAAAGTTATGGGCCACCAGCATGGGAACAAAGGCCTTTAGCCCATCCAGAATGCCCGTAAAAACGCCCCAGAACTTACCAGCATTGTTAAAAACATTGTAGGCACCGGGGTTGTTGTTCCCCAACTCCCTAATTTCCTTTCCTACAACCAGCCTGGTGATAATATTGGCAAACAACACCGAACCGCACAGGTAACCCACAACCAGGCAAATAAGGTTAACTATATAGCTGTTCATAACATTAAAAATTTATAGTGACATGGACAAGCAGTAAGCTCCAGGTCCGGCATATACTGCCTCTACCAGGTTCGGGGTACCAATAATAAAGTCGTTGCATGGCAACTTCCCAACCATTTCCTTTAGCTCGGCAACCGCTTCATCGTTTCCACCAAAATGGGTAAGGTTCATGCGCTTAATGGTTGATGCAGATTTTTCGGCCATTTTGGCCTTTATCAGCTCAACGAGCTGGGTGTTGACCTGCTTGAATGTTCTACCCTTTCCAACGGGAACCATAACACCTTCGCCGTTATCACCTAGCATACCTATAATGGGTATAATTTTCATAATGGTTCCAACCAGCGATTTAGCTTTTCCGATTCTTCCTCCCCTATACAAGTAGTTAAGGTCAGGGAAAATGAAGTAGGTAAATGTATTCTGCACAACATCTTTCGACTTCTGTGCAATTTCTTCAGGACTTAAGTTGGGATTGCTCTTAATTAAATCAATAACGCCAAGTAGAACATTACCAACACCATTTATCACCTGGCTGCTGTCCACATTCACTATCGGGATAATGCCCTCGTACATCTTGCGCACGTTTTCGGCAACCACAAACGAAGCGCTTGACATGCCGCTTCCCATCACCACTTGAACAATCATGTCATAGCTTGAACGAACCCGCTCCACAATATCCACCATTTCCTGCTTCACCAGCGTGGATGATTTGGCAACCACCTGTTCGTTGGCGTACTTCTGCAAAAGCCATTTGGCATTGTGCACCTCATCCTGTCGGTACTCTTTATCCCCTACAAATACCGGGAACCTGAGCAGCTCCAAATCGGGGTAGTCAACCTGATCCCTCGAAAGCCCGAGGTTATCGGCACTAATCACAAATATCTTCTGGCTCATAGTTTTTAAAGTTTATTCAAAGCTAATATAGTAGTTAAACTTACTTTGTCCTCCGTAGTACTCCTCAAATTCGAGGTTTGGAAATTTTTCCCTAAGGATTGGCAGCAGGCTTCTATCGCTCCTGGAAGGAATCCCTTTGTATATCGTAACCAGACTTGCTCCTGGGTTTAACCTTTCAACAACGTCAACCACAAGTTGCTCCAGGTTGGTTCGGGAAATAATAATTTTCTTGTTGTGAACGGCAAAGAAATCTCGCTTTTTAACTGTAAAACCATCGGCCTCAACATTTCTGACAGACCTGGCTATTTCGCAGTAGGTAATAGAGTTCAGGTTGCTCATGGCCGATTCGAACATGGTGGCAATGTCGAACTCCTTCGAAATTCCAAGCATCATGGCAATAATGGAAATAGGGTTATTCGACTCCACAATATACACGTTCGATTTACAGAGCGAAACGGCGTACTTAAGCGCCATCAGGATGTCGCTATCATCGGCAGCTGCTATGACGTTTTTGGCCTTTAGCCCATCAATCTTTTTTACCAGCTGGTTAACCGAGGGCTTGTTCTTTCCATAGCACAGCACGTCATCGGCACCAAAATTCTTAAGAATATCAGCAAACCCGCTGCCGGAGACGATGCAGAGAATACTTTTATCCCTTTCATATTCAATAACATCGTCGCTCACAAAGTTGCGGTGCTGTTTTTTCATGTCGTCCACCTTGGTGAAAACCAGCTCGCCATACCTGCCAGCATCGGCAAAAACAGCATCGGGCTTATTGGTATGGATATGCACCTTATACCGGTTACCGCTGTTAACAATAATTAGGCTATCGCCATAGTGACCAATAATTTCTCTAAGTTCTTCCTTAGAGTTGATGGCATTGGCCTCCAGCACAAATTCGGTGCAGTACTTTAATTTTATGTCGGAGTCCCAGAGATTTCCCATTTCTTCCAAATCGCTTATTACCTTTTCCTGGCCAGGCAACTTTCGGCTACCATTCCAAGTGTTTATAACCTTTCGTGCATTCTGAAGAATTTCGCGCAACCGGGAGTTGTGAATTTTGCTATCATCAATATTGGTAATAAGTGGCGTAAGGGAACTTTTGCGAACATGAGACTTTCTCATCCGCAAAAGCTTACGGGTGGTTCGGCTTATGTTTAGCAGGGTAGCTATGGACAAGCTGTTAAAACCCGAACCGTTGTGCTTTAGCTCACGGTCGATACCCTGGAGGATGATGATAAAACCTGCACCTCCGGAGTCAACCACGCCCGCTTGTTTAAGCACGGGGAGCATTTCGGGGGTTCTGTCAAGCACCTCCATCAAGTAGGGGATCGACTTGCTGATTACCATAGCAGCATTCTTCTCCTCCTGAATGTACTTGCCAAATATATCCCTAAATTCCCGCATCAGGGTAAGCATGGTTCCCTCGCGGGGATTTTCGGTTCCATCCCAGGCGTTTTTGAAACCATTGGCAATAGCCCTGTGGAGGTTTTCATTTGAAAAATCATTATTTTCCAGAACCTGGGCAACTCCCTGGGCAAACAATGAAAAAATCACACCTGAACAACCCCGGCTATTCAGCAGCATTTGCTCGGTAAAATTTTTAAGATACTCGCCGGGAAGCATGGATTCGTTCTCCATACCCTGCATGCTGGCCATTGCACCCTGAAAGGTTAGCGTTAGGTTTAACCCGGTATCGCCGTCGGGTACCGGGAAAACATTTAGCCTATTCAGGTACTCCTTATGGCTGTTCAGGTAGCGATGAATATTTTCAATCCTTTTGTTTATCTCCTTAACATTAACGCTTACCTTCAATTCGTGAGGTTTCACCTCTACCTCATTTATTTTTAGTTCTGTATCCATAACAACCAGCTAATTGTCAATTTGGTTTGCTTTTATGAATGTGCGGATAAACTTTTAAAACTTCTAACGTAAGCCCTCCGGCAAAAATAAAAATATTTAAATTGAAAATATCCCTAGTTTCTTCGGTTTATGAGCCTTTCTGCAACCAGCCACACGGCAATACCTATTGCTGAACCTACAATAGCTCCCACCAGAACATCGCCGGGATAATGAACGCCGAGGTATATTCGGCTGTAGGAGACAAAAGTTGCCCAAACCAACATTCCAATAGTAGCCCAGCGCTTATAGAATATGAAACTTACCAGCGTGGCCACACCAAACGAATTGGCGGCATGGGCTGAGATGAATCCATACTTCCCCCCACACCGTCCTACCAGGTGAATTACACTACTTAGGTCGGGGTTATGGCAAGGACGCAGCCTATGGTAAACATACTTAAAGGCGTGCCCTGTTACCTGATCGGCCAACAGCACGACAACCGCAGCGGCCAACAGCCACCAAAGCGTTTTCCAGCCAAATCTCCTTACCATAAAGAAAACGAGAAGCAGGTAGAGCGGCAACCAGCTAAGCTTGCCCGAAGCAAAAAGCATTATGCTGTCCCAAAAGGGTGAGTGCCAACCATTAAGCGCTAGAAATAGTTTTGTGTCAAGCTGCAGCAGAAAGTCAACCATTTGCTAATCAGTATTAATGTTACTCCATATTAAGTCCTTTAGCCGCTCAATTCCCTCTCCCGTAACCGATGAGATGAAAACAGAAGGAACATCTGGTAGGTTAAGGCTAATCGATTTTCGGACATGCTCGTCAGCCAGGTCGCACTTGGTAATAGCTAAGGCACGTTTCTTATCGAGTAGCTCGGGGTTATACTGCCGAAGCTCGTTGACCAGAACGCTGTACTGGTGCAGCACATCCTCGGAATCAGCAGGAACCATGAAAAGTAGCATGGAGTTTCGCTCGATGTGTCTCAAAAACCTAAGTCCTAAACCTTTTCCCTCGTGCGCACCCTCAATTATTCCAGGAATATCGGCCATAACAAATGACCTATCATCGTGATACCCAACAATTCCTACATTTGGAGTAAGGGTAGTAAATGGATAGTCCGCAATTTTAGGTTTTGCGGCACTTACCACCGATAGCAGGGTTGATTTGCCGGCGTTGGGAAATCCTACCAGCCCCACATCGGCTAAAATTTTAAGTTCCAGAATCACGTAGCCCTCCTCGCAGGGTTCACCTGGCTGGGCAAAACGGGGCGTTTGCATGGTAGGCGACTTGAAATGCCAGTTCCCTTGCCCACCACGACCGCCTTTCATTATTATTTTAGTTTGGCCATCGCTCACCACCTCGGCAATAACCTCACCTGTTTCGACATTTTTTGCAATAGTACCAACCGGAACTTCAATAATTTCATCCTTTCCGTCCTTACCAGTGCATCTTGCCCCTGACCCTGATTCGCCATCACCTGCAAAAATATGTCGTTTATATTTCAGATGAAGTAACGTCCACAGCTGCTGGTTTCCCCTTATGTAGATGGAGCCACCCCTTCCGCCATCACCTCCATCAGGGCCACCCTTAGGAATATACTTCTCGCGGCGGAAGTGAACGCTTCCAGCGCCGCCCTGACCCGAGCGGCAATAGATTTTTACGTAGTCAATAAAGTTGGGATTGGACATCTTGCAACAGGTATAATGTGTGGTTGCGGAAGCATTATGCTAAACAACGCAGTCAATAATATGACAGATTCGCTCAAAAATTTCATCTATAGAGCCCATGCCGCTCACGCTACGCAGTTTCCCCTGAGCCTTGTAGTAATCCAGAACTGGCAGGGTTGTCTTATTGTAAACGTCAATTCTACCACGAATGACATTTTCGTCCTGGTCGTCGGTTCGGTCGCAAACTTTACCCCTGTTAACCAGCCGGGCTATGAGCTCATCGTAGTCCACCTCAAGGGAAATTAACAGGGTGATTGGCGTTTTTCTCTGTTCAAGCATACGGTCGAGCTTGGCTGCCTGAAGGGTTGTCCGAGGAAAACCATCGAATACAAAACCCTTGGTGCTACCATTAGCGTCAATCCTGGAGGCAATCAGGTCAATAACCATCTCATCGGGTACAAGCTGGCCTTTATCCATAAACTCCTTGGCCTTTAAACCTAAAGGGCTGTTCTGTTGAATGGCCGATCTCAGCATATCGCCAGTTGATAAATGTTGAAGGTTATACTTTTCAATTATCTTCTGCGATTGAGTTCCTTTCCCGGCCCCGGGAGGTCCGAACAAGATGATGTTAAGCATGGCGGTATGTTAGCATTAAGGTTAAAAATCAAGGT
>DCDD01000077.1 GCA_002316235.1 Bacteroidales bacterium UBA1064 | reverse complement strand
TCGGGGTTGCCGGATGCGATTCACTGGGAAATGTGGATACGAATTTTAACCACGATATTGCCCTTAACCTTGTTCAGGGAAGTGGACAGCTTTCTTCATTGCTGGGTTTGGTGCAACCTGCAATAGGAGGTATCGCTGTTTGGAACGATTTGATTTATAACAAAAACGAGAATATAAGGATTGAGGCAACAAGCCAGGGTTTGAGCCCGGCGTTAAGCAGTGAAATTTTTATTTCATTTGATACAACCTCATATGCTGGAAATCCTTCTTTTCAACCCGAAGCAGAAGACATCTTGTCCACTAAGAATTCCGCCGCCGATGCTGTTGAAGTTATGCGTATAAAGATATTCGACGTAGGAGGTGATAGCGCTTCCACCTTACTCAAATCGTTAAGGCTAACACGTGCCAACCTTCCAAACATGGCTGCTTTAAACAAGGTGTTAGGTGGAATCTTAGTAAAGTCTGGTTCTACTTGGTGTGGGCTTTCGGATGTTCAGGTCAAAACATCAACCATTGACATCTATTTTTCTAATGGCTCTGTATGCGTCCCGGAGGGGGGAAATCTGGAAATCGGCATTTGGGTATATCTAAAACCAACCGGCATTACCGATAACCAAACAATCACGCTGTATATAGACCCATTAAATCCGCTATTAACTGCATACGACAACGGTACTCAGTTTTCTTCTACTTTTCCCTCAGGAATATACTCGAGCACCTTTACCATAAGAGTCCATGCTACCCACCTAAAATTTGACCAAACTCCAGCAAGAGTTGGTGTTAACGAGGCTTTTCCTGTGGTTGTAAAGGCTGCTGATATAAATGGCAATACTGATACCGATTATTTTGGTAGCTTAGGTCTAGGTCTAGCAGCAGGAGACGGCCATCTCGATGTTAGTGGAGGTACTGAGGGCAGCCTTCAAAACGGGATAGCCAACTTTATAGCCAGCTACTCCAAACCTGGTAGCTTTGCGCTGCTTGCCATGGAGCCAACACTTGAGGACGTGGCATCACCCTTCATAACTTGTGGCGACGCCGACGGACAGGTTTATCCGCTTTTTACCGGTAGCGACACGTTAATATTTACAGCACAAAATACCAATACCAGCGCTGCCCTTGAAATATTTCGCCTAAAAGTTTCCGATTCTGGTACTTCAGATGGGTTACCCCTAAAAGTAAAAACAATTTGCCTTACTGCATTTAACCCAAATAGCGCTTCATCTTTAGAAAAAATTATTGGTGGTTTCATGCTGAGACTTGAAGAAAAGGTGATTATTCCAATAGAATTCAGCCAATCTGAAGGAGTTTTTTACATTCAGCTCAGCGAAAACCAGCTCGAAATTGCTGATGGCGACACTATCGAAATGGGAGTAGAGCTGTACCTTAATCCCGCCTTTTTAAAGGATAACGAGAAATTCCAATTTTATATTCCGTCATCCTCACACGGGTGGGTAGCTTACGATGATGGAACGGCATTTTGTCCCAATTTCCTGTCGTATATTTATGGGCTTCCCTGTAGCATAGAGGTCGAAGCCGACAGGCTTGCTTTTAACAGCTATCCATTTGCTGCTACCCCAAACGACTGTTTTGATGTGGAAGTTATATCAACCGATTGTTTTGGTAATCCGGACGCCAACCAGCTGGGTCAAGTAACCCTATCCGAAAATAGCGCAAGTGGCAACATTGAAATCCCCGATTCAACAGAACCTTTAAGCGATGGAATTGCTACTTGGAGCAACATAAAATTTCTAAATGATGGAAGATTTACCCTTAAAGCATCTCACGATACATTGCTTTATGCCGTAACGCCCCAAATTTTTTGTGGGTATTCACAAATGTGCCTTATTGAAGAGGCTTTTGAGGGTGATATACCCGGTTGGGGCGGTGTTGAAAGCTGGCGGGTTTCAACCATTTCGCCGGTAGCTGGCGGCAGTTCACTGGTACATGCGGGTGATCCTGGTGCAGAAAAATCCGAGTTGGTTATTCCTCTGAATGCCAATGCTTATGGCAGAGTGGTTGAGTGGAATGTTGTGGTAAAAACAGGCAGCTGGGACCCTTCAACCGATAACTACTTTTACATGGTACTGGGATCAACCGATAGTTTGTTTAACAACGCCACAACATCTGGTTACGCTGTTGGCATCAACCCTTCGGAAGTTGACGATTTTCTATCAATATGGCATTTCGAAGGGGGAAAGAAAACAAACCTGATTACAACACGATTTGACTGGAGCGAAAAAGATGAGGTTGAAATTCGTGTAACCCTTTCGCCTACCGGAATCCTTTCGCTTTGGTACAAACCCAAGGATTATGGTAGAATGGTAAATGGTGGAGAAGTGCTTATCCAAGAAGCTATTCCAATGAAATATGCGGGATTTGTTTATGCATATACACCCACAAGGGCTGGACAGCTGTGGTTGGATAATCTAAAACTTTGCCTAACGGAGTTTCCCCCTTTACTGAAATCTGTAAGGCTATCCAGCCTAAACTCGGTGAAGGTTTCTTTTAGTAAAAATGTATCCATTACCAGCGCTTCAATCCCTCAAAACTACCTGGTTAGAACTGCCGAAGGGGAACCGGTTGCTGTAAAATCGGTGTCTATTGATCAGTCGAAACACGACATGGCAGTGCTTACAACCGAAAAATTGTCCTTTGGTAGCTATACGCTTTATATAAGCAACATCGAGGATGAACAAGGCCATTTTACTTCCGATAGCGCAACGTTTGGTTTAGGCTCGAATGGGAATTTTGGACGCTTGGTTATCAACGAAATCATGGCTAACCCAATTCCCTCGAATGGATTACCGGAATACGAGTACATTGAGCTCTACAACCCTTCAGCCGACACAGTTTTCACCAAGGGGTGGCGAATTGTCCTTAATGACCTCCAGCTAAACCTTCCCTTGGATTCTGTTTTACCCCGAACTTTTACCTTGATTGGTGGGTCAACAGCCATGAGTGAAATGGCAGTATTTGGCAAAACTATGGGTGTAACCTCTTTTCCCTCGCTGCTCAACGATGGTATGCTGATAAAACTTATTGATGGCGAAGGCAACCTGATTTCTTTTGCAAGCTATAGCAGTGACTGGTATAATGATGATAGTAGGAGTGATGGGGGCTACTCGCTCGAGTGCATCGATGCCTCTAACATTGCCGAAGGCAAAAGAAATTGGCATGCCTGCATGGATGAACTAGGTGGGACACCCTGCAAGGAAAACTCCGTAGTGGCCATTAATCCCGATATTACTCCTCCAAAGGTTATCTATCTGGAAGTACTTTCGGAGGACACAATTAGAATTGCCTTTAGCGAGCCGATGGATAGCCTTACCATTACCGATATTGAAAACTATTCGTTAAGTTCTGAAAACTTAGGCGTGAAAAAGATTATGCTGCAAGGAAATCTTTACGATGGTGTTAAGCTTATTCTAAACAACCCCATGGAGCTAGGCAGCTTTTACCAGTTAGCTATTGGAGGTGAAATTGTTGATTTTTCGGGAAACCCTATTGAAGAAAGTACTTTTAAAATTGGATTACCTCAAATTCCGGCCGCAGGAGACCTTGTGGTAAACGAGGTTCTGTTTAATCCCTATAGCGGAGGAGTTGACTTTGTTGAAATTTTCAATAATTCTCAAAAGTGCATCGATTTAAAAAACCTATTTTTAGCTAACAGGAATACAGATTTATCGCTAAATGGGGTAAATCCCGCAGCCGATACCTCCAGGCTGATTTTTCCTGCTGAATATGCGGTTATAACTGTTAACCCTCAACAGGTTAAGCAGTTCTACTATTGTGAGAATGAAAAGGCCTTTGTGCAGGTTTCATCTATGGCTTCGCTGAATAGTGATGAGGGCTATGTGGTGTTGCTCAATGCTAACATGGATGTGGTTGACGAGCTGCACTATACCGAAAAATTGCATAACCCAATTATAACCAACGTCAAAGGGGTTTCTCTTGAACGGATTAACCCGAAGTTGCCCTCTGCCGATGCAAGTACTTGGCATTCGGCAGCACAAAGCGTAGGATTTGCCACACCTACATTTAAAAATTCGCAGTATGCTGAAACTTCAATGGAAGATGGCTATTTTACCATTTCGCCGGAAATTATCTCGCCAGATGGGGATGGGAAGGACGATTTTCTTCAGCTTTGCTATAGTCTGCCGGCTGAGGGATACGTTTCAAACATCCGCATATTCACCTCTGCCGGAGTAGAAGTTTTTCGCCTGGCAAATAACCTCCTTTTAGGAAGGGAGGGATGCCTTAGATGGGATGGCGTAAACTATGCAAACAGAATTGTTCCAACAGGAATATATGTTGTGTATGTTGAGTACTTCAACCTATCAGGTGAAGTTAAACGGGAAAAAAGAGTGTGCGTGGTGGCCGAACGATAGCTTCAAAAGCATCTCTGCCGGTATGGCTTTTCCATTCTGACTTTTATCCGGTAAACAAGAATTAATTCTTGTTTAGCCGGCTGAAGAACATGGTGATAGCCATCCAGTAATCACCGTTGGAGGGGTTTGATTGCCAAAGAGCCTTAGACCCATGCTGTCCCGAATCGGTAGGGCAATAATAAGAAACAAGTTTTGGATTTACGCCTGAGAGCAGCTCTCTGACTGGTTGGCATTCGGCTTTAGACGAAAGAGCTAAAACAGGAATAGCGAGTTTGCCGATCTTGCTACTAACAAAATCAGGCTGGTCAAAATACTCACCCGGTGAAAAAGCCACAATAGCTGTAACCCTTAAGTTCTTTGCACCGGCTATCAATGCTAGCGAGGCTGAGTATGAACTTCCCCAAAGCACGATAGGCTTGTCGGACTTTGACTTAACGTAGCCAATTGCCCCTTCTACATCGCTCATGGCATTATAATATTCGGCAGGTATTCGTTTACCAGCAGCCAGCATGGCTGTCCTATTTACGACCCCGTTTACCTCACCACCCGAACGAAGGTCAACCGCCAGGCAGTTGTAGCCCAAGTTAACCAGTTTTGGAGCAATTTCTCGGTATTCACCCCTGCTGTACCTTGCCTGGTGGAGCAAGATGATATAGGGCAAGTCGGTACCCTTGACGTAAAGGTCGGCAGTAACCTCTAGTCCATCGCTGGCTTGAAAAACGACAGTTTGTTGTGCTTTTGCCATAAGGGTTGACGTTAATATTACCAGTATGATGATCGGGAATGGTAGTAAAATCTTTTTCATGCCTTTAGGTTTGCTTGGCTGTAAGGAATAATTGTGGGTATAAGGCGAAAATATTAACGTTAGAGTAACCGGATAAATTTGGTAAGTATCTAAAATGATAGTATGCCTGCAGAGTTGAACACTTAAACCAAAATGATGGAAATTTATTCACCTTCAGGTGGAGCGAAAAAGCTACTATTATCAGATGGCAATTGTTGATTAATTGTGCCTCTTTTTCTACCTTTCAGCGTAAACTACCAGCTTAAAGCCTAACTTTATTAAATAGTAGGTCAGAGGGGGCAAAAGCAAAAATACAGAAACAACTCCTTATATTGCAAAGTAGGGCAAGCCAGCAACTGGTGCTTAAGAAAGGCTATTCGGGTTGCTGCAGCACCTCTTCGGCAATGATTGTAACCCGATCGTCAGTTACTTCAACAAAACCACCTGAAGGTATTGCAAAAAGAAGTTTAGTTTTATCGTCAAGGATAACTTTAACAGCTCCGGGTTCCAGTGATGAAACAATTGGAGCATGCTTTTTTAGAATGCCAAACGAACCCTTTGTCCCAGGTACCTTGACGTAGTTCACATTTTCAACCTTGATGTTCCTCTCGGGTGAAATCAAGTCGCAAACCATTTGCCCTTCTATATTAGTTCAGGTCTAAAATACTCTCTTATTGTAGTCGGTAAAGGTGTTACGCTTTAGCCTCTTTCAACAGGCGCTCTCCTTTCTCAATAGCCTCTTCAATGGTACCAACAAGGTTAAAAGCCGCTTCAGGGTACTTATCAACCTCACCATCCATAATCATGTTAAATCCCTTGATGGTGTCGTTAATATTTACCATAACGCCCTTTGTTCCTGTAAAAGCTTCGGCAACATGAAATGGTTGGGAGAGGAACCTTTGAACCCTACGGGCTCGGTGCACAATAAGTTTATCCTCCTCCGACAGCTCATCCATACCCAAGATTGCAATAATATCCTGAAGCTCCTGATAGCGCTGAAGAAGATTTTTTACCCGTTGCGCAGTGTTGTAGTGTTCTTCTCCCACAACATCGGGGGTAAGTATTCTCGAGGTTGAGTCAAGAGGGTTCACGGCGGGGGAAATTCCCAGCTCGGCTATTTTGCGGTCTAAAACGGTAGTAGCATCAAGGTGAGCAAAGGTAGTCGCAGGAGCAGGGTCGGTAAGGTCGTCTGCAGGAACATATATAGCCTGCACCGAGGTGATAGAACCTCGTTTTGTTGAGGTAATTCTTTCCTGCATTAACCCCATCTCGGTTGATAGTGTTGGTTGGTAGCCTACAGCCGAGGGCATACGCCCCAGCAAGGCAGAAACTTCAGATCCGGCCTGGGTAAAACGGAAGATATTATCAATAAAGAAGAGAATATCGTTACCTTTTTCACCACTTCCCCCATCACGGAACGATTCAGCAACAGTAAGGCCTGAAAGAGCAACGGTTGCACGAGCACCGGGTGGTTCGTTCATTTGACCAAAAATGAGGGTAGCTTGTGATTTTCTTAGCTCATCGGTGTCAACCTTTGTGAGGTCCCATCCACCCTCCTTCATGGTTTGTTTAAATTCCTCGCCGTAACGTATTACATCGGATTCAATCATTTCGCGCAAGAGGTCATTTCCTTCGCGGGTGCGCTCTCCAACGCCAGCAAAAACAGACATTCCGCTATACCCTTTGGCAATATTGTTAATAAGCTCCATGA
The DNA here is from genome assembly GCA_002316235.1 of Bacteroidales bacterium UBA1064. Taxonomy (GTDB): domain Bacteria; phylum Bacteroidota; class Bacteroidia; order Bacteroidales; family Tenuifilaceae; genus UBA1064. Next base: position 6,116 of record DCDD01000077.1, on the reverse strand, counting down.
TGATGACGGTTTTTCCTACACCTGCACCACCAAATAGTCCAATCTTACCACCCTTAGAGTAGGGTTCAAGTAGGTCAATTACCTTAATTCCAGTAAAAAGGACTTCTTTTTCTGGACGGAGCTCATCAAATTTAGGTGGAGCACTGTGGATTTGGTAGTCTGCCTCACGGTTCAACGTTGAAAGGCCATCAATGGAATCCCCAATAACATTAAGTAAACGACCCCTAACCTGTTCACCAACGGGCATTGTTATAGACTTTCCGGTTGCTTTAACCTTCATTCCACGTGAAAGTCCATCGGTGGAGTCCATGGCAACAGCACGGATGGTGTTTTCTCCTATATGCTGTTGGCATTCAAGAACTAAAACAGAATGATCGGTTCTCCTTAATTCTAACGCTTCATTGATTGAAGGCAACTTCCCGTTGCTGTTTTCAAATGAAACATCAACAACAGGCCCAATAATCTGAACAATTTCACCAGCTAGTTCTGCCATATGATGAATTTTTCTTAAAGCTCAAAGGTATCAACAAAAATAATTGATTAAACCAAAACGATGATTTTTTATTTCAGCGCACTATTTATTTGACATTAACAAGCTTACTATAGTGCTGATTTAAACCGTTTTCTATCTTGGTCTTCAGCTCAACCTGCCCGTAGCTATCGGCAAGGGAAGCAAGTTCCTGCAGGGTTTGAATGTTAAGACGGAGATCGTAATTGTTGTAATCCCTGTACTTATCGCCCAGGCTTAACTGGTAGCGAAGCGATTGAAGGGTAACATCGGCGTACTTGTCCAATATCTTGTTGGCTGTTTCGGTTTGGTTGAGCTTGTAGTATGCTTCGGCAATGTCGAACATGAAGAAGTCGTAGGGATATTTTTCGTGAGGCATAAGCTTGGTTATCTTATCAAGAACAACCAGAGCAGAGTCCTTTTTCCCCTCGGAAATTAGCTGTTGAGCAAGCCTGCTGAATGTGTTGCGGAGCTTTAGAACGATTGCCGTACGTTGGTTGTTGTAATCAATGAAAACATCAGGTTCGTTCATTCTTCCCCACGAAAACTTGTTCATCAGGTTGTTGTAGAGAATATCGGTATCTATTCTTCCTACAGAAAGAAAATCCCTACCGCTTGTTTTAATAGGAACCAGCCTGTAGGCAAAACCCTCAAGCTGAAGGTAATCGGCAATTCCTATATCCCCATCGCCGTAAGGCGAAACGAAGTAAATCGGACGCTCCCAGTTATTGTTGGTAATGATATCCAGAATGGCCAGCGCGCTTTTCTGAAGGTACTGACCTTTAAGAGACCATGCCATGGACGACACAATAAGCGAAGAATCCTTCAGGTTTACAGTGCCGTTTTTAATGACCGCAGCCTTATTTACAGAAACTTTAACCCTACTGGCTGGAATATAGTCAATTGGCGATTCGCCAGGGATTTGGAGTTTGGTGGACTTATCGTCGCTCAGCACAAAGTTTAACAGGTTTTTAAGTTCAACCGTATCGTTCAGACGGTTATAGATGTATACAATATCGCGGGTTCCCTGAACATACTGTTCATGTTTCATCGAAATTGGCAGTGGTTTGGAGTCGTAACATTGGCACTTCATTTGGTCAATATACCAGTCGGTTCCAAGCAGGCTGAGGTTAACCACCCGTACATCCGTTCGTATTCCCTCTACTTCCTGCGCATACCAAAGGGGAAATGTGTCATTATCGCCATTGGTGAATAGAATGGCGTTTGGTGCGCAAGAATTGAGATAGTTTGCAGCGAAGTCCCTTGCGGTGTAACGTCCAGAACGGTCGTGGTCGTCCCAATTTTGAGTTCCCATGATAATTGGCACGCTAAGACAAACCATTCCTGCTGCAGCAGCAGATGCGGTAGAGGGAGCAATTTTTTGAATCCATTCGTAAACTGCCAGCACCCCAAGCCCAATCCATATTGTGAAAGCATAAAATGACCCGGCATAGGCGTAGTCACGTTCGCGGGGTTGCAACGGGGTTTGGTTTAAGTAAACAACTATGGCTAACCCGGTGAGAAAAAACAGAAGGAAAACAACAAAGGAGTTGCGCCTATCGCGTTTGGTAAATAGTTGGTAGTAAATACCTATGAGGCCGAGAATTAGGGGGAGAAAATAGTAGGTATTGCGAGAGGGGTGGTTCTTCATGTTATCGGTTAGCTCGTTCTGGTTACCCAGGAAGATGGCGTCAATTGGTTTAATTCCGCTAATCCAGTTCCCATGCTCAATTCCGCCATTGCTCTGAACATCGTCCTGACGGCCCACGAAATTCCACATAAAGTAGCGCATGTACATGTGCCCTACTTGGTAGCGGAAAAAGAACAGGAGATTTTCACCGAAGGTGGGAACGTTTCGAATTTCTTCTTCCCCATTTTGGTTTCTCACCTTAATGGGTCGCCCTTCAATATTTGCCCATTTCTTATACTCTTCAACATGGTCGCCCTGTGGGCTGTACATCCTGGGGAAAATTGTTTTGAACTGGTCGTCAAAATTGTATGTAGTTTTTAAGTAGGTTTCAACATACTTGCCGTTCTTGGGTATGCGTGTTGTTTTATCCTTACTTCCTGTAACGGGGGCATTGTAGTATTGTCCGTAAAACAAAGGCCTATCTCCGTATTGTTCACGGTTAAGGTAGTTAATTAGGGAGAAAACATTGGATGGGTTGTTTTCGTTAATCGGCGTGTTAGCATTTGCCCTGAGGATTATCATGCCATAGGAGGAGTAGCCAATCAATATTGCTGCAACCGAGACGAGCACCGTGTTTAGCAGCACTTTCTTCTTTTTATGGGAGTTGTAAATTCCCCATGCAATAAGGGTAAATAGTAGTATGAAGTAGAAAATCAGCCCGCTGAAGTAGGGTAATCCAAACCCATTAACAAACATTAGCTCAAAGAGGGAGCCAAGTTTAAATGTTCCGGGGATTATAATGTAAAGTATCGCCACCAGGATAACAGCTGAAACTAGCAGGGCCACAAAAATACCGTTGCGCGTAGGCTTGTATTTTTTGTAGTAGTAAATAAATGCGAGCGCCGGAATGGTGAGCAGGTTGAGCAGGTGAACGCCAATGGATAATCCCATCATGTAGGCAATAAAAATCAGCCAGCGGTTGGAATGGGGCTCATCAGCAACCTCTTCCCACTTTAACATTGCCCAGAAAACAATGGCGGTAAAGAACGATGACATGGCGTAAACCTCGCCCTCTACGGCCGAGAACCAGAAAGTGTCGGAAAAAGTATAGGCAAGTGCACCTACTACTCCGCTTGCCATAACAGCAACAAGATTTCCGGTAGAAATATTTTCGGCATCTTTGATGATTAGCTTGCGGGCAAGATGGGTGATGGTCCAAAAAAGAAACAGGATTGTAAAGGCACTAGCTAATGCCGACATGGCATTTACCAATGCTGCCACCTTCGTAACATCGGATGCAAACAGGGTAAAGAAACGGGCAATCATCATAAAAAGAGGCGCACCAGGAGGATGACCCACTTCTTGTTTAAAGGCTGTGGCGATGAATTCCCCGCAGTCCCAAAAACTTGCGGTAGGTTCAATAGTCAAAAGGTACACTACTGCTGAAATAGCAAATACTATCCAACCAGTAATGTTGTTTACTTTTTTGAATTTTCCCATAGGAAAGTTGGTTTTGCAAACAATTTAACACAATTATGGCAACAAATGTAGAATTTTTAGAAGAATAATGGTTTGAAAAATGCTGAAATCTTTGGGCTAACCATCTGCTACCAACGAAAACCACAAAAATTTACTTTACCATTAGCAGCTCTTTAAGGTTGATTACTAACATTTATTAAACTTTGCGCATAACTTTGCAACATGCCAGAAGCAGAGTGTCTGGTTAAGGTAGCATTAATCAGGAGCTAACTATTTATAGGCAAAATGAAGAGAGAGGAACAGGATAATGACAAGTTGAAGTTCGCCTATTCAACCAACCCCGATTTTAAGGCGAGTAATGAAATGCAACCGGAGCAAGAAAGTATTTCGCCCGAAAAGCAAAAATTGGTGGTATGCATTGAACGGAAAAACAGAGGTGGAAAATGCGTAACTTTAGTTAAGGGATTCCGGGGTAGCAACGATGACCTAGACACATTAGGGAAACAACTCAAATCTAGATGTGGGGTTGGTGGATCGGTTAAGGATGGAGAAATTATCATTCAGGGTGAGCTGCGGCAAAAGGTTGCCGCAATTCTCCGTTCTTATGGGTATAATGTTGTAGTTTCAGGTTAGAAAACAACCCTAAGGCATTGACTATGAAATTTATATTTCAACTTTTGATATTTTTGATTCTATCCTTTGGTGCTGCTGCCGATACGCTTACAGTCATGCATTACAACCTGATGTACTACGACCGGGAATATGAGGAGTGTACGGCAGCAAACAACAATGTTGACAGCAAGGACGAATATCTGCGAACCATTATTGGCTATGCTAGGCCCGACATACTAACCGTTAACGAGGTAAATGCATCCGTTTCGAGCGTGGAGAGAATCAGAACCAATGTTCTAAACATAAATGGCATAACTAAGTACAAACGTGCTAATTTTAGCGGAAGCTTTCTGGCAAACATGATATACTTCAACTCCGAGAAGGTGGAGCTTAAATCGCAGGATGTTATTCCTACAAGTCCTCGCGAAACCAATGTTTACAAGTTATACCTAAAAACTTCCTCCCTTGTGCAGGGCGATACTATTTTCCTGTACTGCATGATTACCCATCTCAAAGCAGGCAGCGATCCTTCGGACGAGGACGATCGCACCGCTGCATCGGCTGCAATTATGAGCTACCTGGCTTCCAGCAACCTAAACGGAAACGTCTTACTCATGGGAGATATGAACCTATACAGCGCAGAAGAGGGGGCTTTCGTAAATTTCACTACTCCTACAGGCATAAATCAGTTCAGATTTTATGACCCCCTTAGCATGGTGGGGGATTGGCATAACAACTACAGCTATAGAAATATTCACACCCAATCCACGCATACAACCTCCGACGGCTGCCATTCAACTGGTGGTATGGACGATAGATTCGACTTTATTTTATCCTCATCCAGCTTAACAACCGGAAATGATGGTTTAAAAATAACCAGCTATAAGACTATTGCACAGGATGGTAATCGTTTTAACGAATCGTTAATAAACCCTGCTAACTATAGCGTTCCTACCGATGTGTTGAGTGCCCTATATAACAATTCCGATCACCTGCCCCTCAAAATGAGCCTTTACTCCGATTTCTCCTTACATTCCGCCACAAAGTCCAACCTAGTGCCTAAACTTGTTTTTAATAATCCGGCAAACAACAAGCTGCATGTTCATGTTCCTGAAGGCATTTCAATTGTAACATTGAATCTTTACAGCATCACGGGTGGTAAAATGCTAAGCTACCAGGGTGCTGAACCTGTGGTTGACATGGATATTTCTGGATTAAGCCTGGGAATTTATATTGCCGAGGCAACACTTTCGGACGGAAGTGTTAGCTTTTTTAAAGTGCTAAAAATCCGATAAATATCCTTTTAAGTAATTATATATGTTTATAAATGAGACGATTAATTATTATTTTGTCAACCATATTTTTGATTCAAACAGCGGCTAAAGCGCAGTACTACCAAACAGGAGTTGAGCCAGGTTACACAAAATGGCGGCAAATCGAATCAGGAAAAATTAGGGTGATATATCCTTCAGAATATGAGGATAAAGCCTCTAGTTACTTAAACTTATTACTAACTACAGATAGCCTTACCGGTAGGGACTATAACCTGAAGTCAAAAAGGATTGATGTGGTTCTTCATCCCAACTCCATGCTATCGAACGGTTTTGTGGCATGGGCTCCACGTAGGATGGAGCTTATTACTTTTCCATCTACCGATGGTTACGCTCAACCCTGGAGTAGCCAACTTGCTTTACACGAGATGCGCCACGTTAAGCAAATGTATGCGCTCAACTCCAGCACATCCCGACTGGCATACTATCTTTTTGGGGAGCAGGTAGTAGGCTTAGCGGCCGGGCTAGTTCCCCTATGGTTTCTTGAGGGCGATGCGGTTGCCACGGAAACAGCCCACTCCTTCTCCGGAAGGGGGCGTTCGGCAACATTCTGGCA
>DCDD01000005.1 GCA_002316235.1 Bacteroidales bacterium UBA1064 | reverse complement strand
CGTGTATAATCTGGCTGAACTCTTACAATCAAGTCAGGTAAACTTTATAAGATAGATGGTTGTTATCCCTCCTTCAATATGCCGGACAAAAGTATTAAAACCTATGGAATATTCAAAATATCGGTTCTAAAAACATTTCAAATATGCCCAAGCGTTAATCCTGAAGAATTGGCTCTATATTTGCCTATTCGATACAATGAACCAATGGACGCCTCTAGTAATAGCTATTTAAGTCGAATTAATTCATGGTGTAAGAGAGGAAAATCATTTGACCTCGCAGTCATCACTCACTACCTGCAAAATTATACCCAAAACATTTCAGCAGGCTATAGTGGAGAGGCGGTAAGGATTTTTGATAACTACAGCATGCATAATTTTATTGAACATGGAGAACCTGACAATGGAAGCGATTTGCTAGCGATCCTTTTAGATGAGGGGGTTAAAGTTCCCTTTCCCTCGCCCAAGCAACCATCATTCACATTTATTGATTTATTTGCAGGAATTGGTGGTTTCCGTTTGGCCATGCAGGAGCTTAATGGTAAATGCGTGTTTAGCAGCGAGTGGAACACCGAATCGCAAGCAACCTATATGGTCAACTTTGGAGAGTTTCCTTTTGGCGATATTACTCTACAGGAGGTTAAGGATCTAATACCTTACGGTTTTGATTTGCTTTGTGCGGGTTTTCCCTGCCAGCCTTTTTCAAAAGGGGGACACAGGCAAGGATTTGACGATACACGTGGAACGCTTTTTTTTGACATCTGCCAAATTGTAATGAAGCATAGGCCAAAATTTTTATTACTCGAGAATGTGGCCAACCTTGCGGGGCACGATGGCGGGAATACCTATAGCGTTATTACCCGAAGCCTCGATGAGTTAGGGTATTATTTTCCACGAAACCCGATGATTCTCTCTCCAGACAAATTTGGAGTTCCCATTCTTCGTCCACGATTATATATTCCCTGTGTTAGGAAGGACTTGGCAGCAGGGAAGGAGGATTTTATTTGGAATTTTGAAGAAGAAATCTGGAAGCATCCGTCTGAAAACCAGTTAACGGTGAACGATATTGTTGATCCAAACGTTGATGATTGTATTTCTCCATACGAAGAAAAAGTTCTTACTGCTTGGGATGAGTTTTACAGGGGAATTGACCAGAAAGTGATTGGGTTTCCCGTGTGGATGGACTTTTTTAGATTTGAAGGCGATTTATCCCAATTCCCAGTATGGAAGGCCACATTTATTAGAAAGAATATTGACTTGTATAGACGAAATCGTAGTTTTATTGATAAATGGCTGGCAAAATGGGATAACCTGGAATGGTGTTCAAAAACTCATCGCAAGTTCGAGTGGCAGGCTGGAGATGGTTATAGCAGCCTGTTTGATTGCCTCATACAATTTCGTCCGTCGGGGATTAGGGTTAAGCGTCCCGATAAGTTTTCAACCCTGGTTGCCATGAACCACCGGCAGATTATTGGCAGGTTCAGACGAAGAATTTCTGTTGAGGAAACTAAGCTTCTTCAATCTTTTCCCAAGGAATACAACCTTATTGGACCGCCGGCTACTGCGCTTAGGCAACTAGGTAATTCCGTAAACGTTAGGGTTGTAAAGAACATTTTCGGATTGGTAATTAAAAATTTTTAGCATGAAACGAATGCCGCAGCAACAAAGACCCCTGAGGATGCGAGGCCTTATTTTGAGTATATTCTTCCCGGTTTTGATGGTGGTTATACTTTCCGGCAACCCCAAGCCCATAACTCCTACAGAAGTGCTGTCGTCCATAGCGCTGGTTGATAGCTTCAGAGCAATTCCTTCTGACAACCCCTTTTCGGAAACCTACGAGGTTTGGTTTAGGGTACCGCTTGACCACACCAACCCTCACAGCCAATATTTTCCCTTAAGGGTTTACTACTCCCATAATGGTTTTAACAAACCCATGGTTGTTGTTATTGATGGCTACACAATGTACACTTCGAAAGCTAACGAGATAACCAGTATTGTTGATGGAAATCAGATAACCATAGAGCATCGCTTTTTTTCTCAAAGCAGACCATTGGACTCCATTCCCTGGAGTTACCTCAATATTAGGCAAGCGGCAGCTGATGCACATTTGGTAATATCAGCATTTAAACCGTTCTACCATGGGAAGTGGATTTCAACCGGGATAAGCAAGAGTGGACAAGCTACAATTTTCCACCGGCGCTTCTATCCCGCTGATGTAAATGTTAGCATACCCTACGTGGCTCCGCTGAACTTTTCAAGTGAAGACGAAAGGGTGTACAAATTTCTTGATAGTGTTGGGACGCCCGAATGTCGTAAAAAAATATATGATTTTCAGATTCAACTTTTCGAAAGGAAAAGTGAAATTATGCCACTCTTCAAGGAACTTTCAGCAAGCAAGGGGTGGAAATTCACTATGGGATTCGAAAAGGCGTACGACCTTAGCGTGCTTGAGTACTCCTTTGCTTTCTGGCAGTGGGGATTTAATTGCTCGTCAATTCCTGCAAGCAGTTCAACCGCAAAGGAACTTTTTGAGCATTGGCTGGAGGTTAACCCCTTCTCCTTTTTTGAGGAGAATGAGGTTGACAAGGTTCGCCCATTTTTCTATCAGGCTATGACCGAGATAGGCATGTATGGCTACAGGGTGAAGCCGTTCAGCCGCTACCTTAGCGATACCGCCAACATAACCTTTAGCTTTGCCATGCCAAGAGGGCACCGGGCGATCTTCAACGCCTCCGCCATGAGCGACATTGACCGTTGGGTAAAGGATTCAGGTAGCTACATGCTATACATATACGGGCAAAACGATGCATGGTCGGCTACTGCTGTTGATCCGGGTAGAAAAACCAATGCAGTAAAAATGGTATGCCCCGGAGGTTCGCACTCGTCAAGGATTAAAGATTTTCCGCCCGAACTTCAGGATAGCATTTACAAGGTGCTGGGTAGGTGGCTCGACCTAAAGTTACCCGCCAATGGCTACACTAATTCTAGCTCCGGGTTGTAATCATTTATCATGTTGAAATTTGTACAGGGGCAAATTCAGTGTAGTAGCAATGCTTTCTGCTGCCAGCTCTCCTTCTTTGGTAAATGGCCAAACAAAGATGGCTTTTAAGGGATGTTCCTTTCGAATGCTTTGGGCAGCAGCAGTAACCATTTGCTTCACAATTCCTTGTCGCCTATACTCCTCCAGCACCAGTGCAGAGCAGAGGTAAAGCGCCTCGTACTTTATGCCTAATGGCGTTAGCTCAAAAAGCTCCTTTTCCGAAATTTCGCCTGCCACAAATCGGTTCATAAGCTCCAGCGTGGTGGGAATCAGCACAACCCAGGCCACGGTTCCATTCTCGCTAACATGCTCCAAAACCGTAGAGGGATGAAGCTGTTTCAGCCGGTCAATTACCTCGGGGGTAATATTCAGCTGGCGGGGATCGCCAGAAGTGGCAAATATTTCCTCAACCATTCGTAACAACCTTTCATGGTTATCCTGCGGGGTTGCAAAAGCGTTATTCATGTGGTTTGAAATCCGGTTATTAAACATTGCAAATATAGCTTTCGAGCGTATATTCAGCTGTGACGGTATCCTAACTTTTTGTTATTATGGTAATATATGGCAACCCTTGAAAACGTAACAGCCAGAAATTAAGCACTTAAGGTAGATTTCATTATATTTGGGGTGTGCAGAGTAGTGTAAAAAATGGAATGTGAAAGTTCAGCTGATTTTTTTGCTCAAAAAATTATCATTTTATGCCTACGCTTAACCGAAATTTTATTTAGCATTAATTTTAGTTTGTACAAACTAACTATATTTGCTGTATGGAAAGCATGGAGAAAGTTATTGCGGGTTTGTCCAACATGATTGGCGATGCGGAGGAGAAGGCCAAGGAGCAGTTCAACACGCTCAACCTGACCATTACCCAGATGCACTACCTGGAAACAATTAACCTGTTAGGAAACCCCAACATCACTGAACTATCGGCCCAGCTGAAGCTCTCGAAGCCCACCGTAACCGTATCGGTGGACAAGTTAATTGAGAAGGGATGTGTTTATAAAATTCAGTCCGACGAGGATAGGCGAAGCGCGCACATCCACCTCACCGAGAAGGGGAAGCTGGTAAACCAGATGCACGATTATGCACACCGAAAAATTGCCGAAATGGTTAAAAACCGCTTATCGGCGGAGGAGTTAACCCTGCTTGAACGCTTACTTTCAAAAGTGCTGGTAGAGTAACGGCCATGTTTTGAAAACAGGACTCTTTTGTTTTATTGCCAGAATTTAATATGAAATATTAATTGATATGCTTGACACTTTTACCCGATTAGTTAGATTAATCTAACAAGTTAAGCGTTGCTCAAGCGAACAACACGGATAAGCATGGACTTTTTATATACACGTTGACTTAAGTTGACAAGGAATGAGCACAACTATTCATCCTGAAAGCCTGCAAGGCCTTTCAAAAGCGGAAGCCGCCAGAAGACTTATAGAAGAAGGGTACAACGAGCTGCCCTCCTCAAAACCCAAGAATGTTTTTCAGATAGCCCTTGGGGTGGTAAAGGAGCCAATGTTCATCCTTCTGGTTGCCTGTGGCACTTTGTATCTTATTTTAGGAGATGTTAATGAAGGCCTTATGCTCCTCAGCTTTGTGTTTGTTATCATGGGAATTGAATTCTACCAGGAGAAAAAAACCGAAAGGGCGCTGGATGCGTTAAAAAACCTGGCTAGTCCACGTGCGTTGGTGATAAGAGATGGCGAAACAGTAAGGATTGCCGGACGGGAAGTTGTAACCGGTGATTACGTTGTTTTGCAGGAGGGCGATAGGGTTCCGGCCGATGGGGTTATTCTCAGCTCCATTAATCTTTCAGCAGATGAGTCGTTGTTAACCGGAGAGTCTGTTCCGGTGAGAAAAAGGGAATGGCTCGAAGGAGATGGCTCTTTTATTCCGGGAGGGGACGATATTCCAATGGTTTTTTCGGGCTCCATGGTGGTGAACGGCAATGGAGTGTTTCGGGTAACCGCCACCGGGGTCAATACCGAGATAGGGAAAATTGGGAAGGCGTTGGAATCAGTGAAAGAAGAGCCCACCAGGTTGAAGAGGGAGATGGCAGTTCTGGTGAAAAGGCTGGCAGTAATCGGTGTCATCCTGTGCTTGCTGGTGGTGATTATATACACCATTACCCGTGGCGACCTTCTCAACGGGTTTTTGGCCGGAATAACCCTGGCTATGGCCATGCTTCCCGAGGAATTTCCGGTTGTTTTAGCCGTTTTTATGGCGCTTGGTGCCTGGCGCATATCCAGGAACAACGTATTGACACGTCAACCTGCTGCCATCGAAACACTTGGCTCGGTAACAGTTCTCTGCACCGATAAAACAGGGACTCTTACCCAAAACCGGATGACGGTTACCCAGCTCTACAATGGCACTAACCATATTGCTGTAACATCGGGCGACACATTTACCGAACCCTTTCATCAGGTGATTGAGTATGCCATACTCTCGAGCCAGGTGAACCCCTATGACCCGATGGAAAGGGCAATTATCAGCATTGGCGATAAGTACTTGCAGAATTCTGAGCACATCCACAAGGATTGGGTGATGGAGAAGGAGTACCCGCTATCAAAGGAGCTGTTGGCCATGTCGCGGGTGTTTTCAAATACCGGAACAGGCAGAAGGGTTATTGCGGCAAAAGGCGCTCCGGAGGCCATATTTGACTTATGCCATCTCCCTGCTGCTGAAGTTGGCAAGCACGAAAAGGCGGTGGCCGAAATGGCCTCTAGAGGGCTGCGAGTACTTGGAGTTGCTCGTGCTGAACTTTCAACAGAAAACCTGCCCACAATTCAGCATGACTTCAACTTTGAGTTTATGGGGCTAATTGGGCTCTCCGACCCAATTAGGGAGAATGTTCCCGAGGCGGTTGCCGAGTGCTACAGAGCCGGAATCCGGGTGATTATGATAACGGGCGACTATCCTGTTACGGCTACCAATATTGGTAGGGAAATAGGCATCAAAAACCCTGAACTTTACATCACCGGTCAGGATCTGGAAACCATGACGGAGGAAGAGCTTGGTGAGCGGATTAAACAGGTTAACATCTTTGCCCGTGTTGTTCCAGAACAGAAGCTTAAGCTAGTAAATGCCCTTAAGCGGAATGATGAAATTGTTGCCATGACCGGCGACGGGGTCAACGATGCCCCTGCGCTCAAAGCCGCCCATATCGGAATTGCCATGGGGGAGAAAGGAACAGATGTTGCCCGGGAAGCCTCCTCGCTGGTGCTGATGGACGATAATTTTGCCTCGATTGTTAAGGCGGTGCGGATGGGCCGAAAAATTTCTGACAACCTTCAAAAAGCCCTGGCGTATATTTTTGCCATCCATGTGCCCATTGCGGGGCTATCGCTTATTCCGGTTTTCTTTGCCAACCTGCCACTTATTCTTTGGCCTGTGCACATCGTATTCCTGGAGCTAATCATTGACCCGGCCTGCTCCATAATATTTGAAGCCGAAAAGGAGGAAAAGAATGTCATGACACGTCCTCCACGTAACATCAATCAGCCCTTCTTTGGTGTCGGGAAAATCCTGATGAGCTGCACCCAAGGGTTGGGAATTCTTGCAGTTAGCTTGCTGGTTTACTTCATAGGCTTTCGAATGGGGTATGCCGAAAAAGCCGTAAGAGCATTTACCTTTATCACCCTTATTGTTTCCAACATCGCAGTTATCCTATCAAACCGCTCATGGTCGGATTCTATTTTCAAGATTATTATGACTCCCAACAAAACGGTTAAGTGGATTGTAGGTGGTGCTGTTCTGTTTTTATTGCTGATTGTTAACATTCCTGCACTGCAAAACCTCTTCCTGTTCGATAAAATTGGATGGCTTGAGTTGGGGATTTGCACGTTGGCAGGATTATCAACAATTATCTGGTTCGAACTCTACAAGCATTTCAAAAGGATAATATAGGCACCTTTCGGGGGGTATGCCACATGGTTACTGCTCAATCTTTTTATTTGTAATATGCTATAAGGATTGAATTGTACTGTGGCTTTTATGTGTAGCCGTTAGTGCATAATTTTTAAACTTTGGCAGTTGGAGGCTGAATTTAAAGGACTTTCTTTGAATAGTGCTGCCCAACCAAGGGTGCTTACCGTATTTGTTTTAGGATGGTGCTGTTTATCGCTATACTTTAAATTTGTTTTTTCCTTTGAAACTAGTAACTTTCAAGCCAAGCCGCTTATTAAATAGTTAACCTGTCTTTATCTTGTGAGGGGATGCCTTGAAAGGGAGTTTAGCAGCCATATTGCTTGCCGGATCGCTCTCCTTGGTTACACCAAGGCTATGGGGACAGCCATTGTCTTTAGATAGCCTTCTCCATGAACTTTCAACCGTAAAATCCAGCGAGGGAAAGTATAAAATCCTTAGCAGCATTGCAATTTCCTATTCCGATAGCAGCTACAGCAAGAGCTTGGAGTACTGGTTAGAAGCGCTGGAGGTGGCAAAAAAACTTGAAAGCAGTAAATATACTGCCGACATCCTACATCAAATAGGATTTACCTACCTAAAAATGGGCGAGCCCAAAAGTGCGCTTGCCAACTTTCAAAATGCCGCTGAGCTGTACGTCTCTCTAAATGACAATGCCGATCTGGCAGGAGTTTACAACGATATGGGCTTGATTTACCGCAGCTGGGGAAGGTACGATTCGGCGCTGGAGTTCTATTTGAAATCCTATAAGCTTTACGAAAGGTTAGCCAACGCCGAAGGGATGGCTATGGCTTCCAACAGCATTGGCCAAATATACTACTACCGCGAAAACTACACTAAGGCAGTTGATTACTTTTCCAGCTACCTGGAGATTAACCAAGGTTTAGGAAACTATAGAGCCGTTGCGGGGGCATGCAACAACATTGCCAGCGCTTACATGGAGCTCAACCACCTCGATAGAGCGCTTGATTACTACATGAAAGCATTCAAAATCTATGATTCGTTGGGGGTAAAAATAGGTGTTGGTATCATACAGGATAATATCGGATCGCTCTTGTATAGTAAGGGAGATTACCGTAACGCCCTTCTTTACCATTTTAACGCTCTTCAAATCTTTAATGAGCTGAAAAGCGATACGCGTAAATGCCTTACCCTTAAAAACATCGGAAGTGTTTACCTGAAGCAAAACCGCCCCGATGTTGCGGTAGCCTACCTTAACCAGTCGCTGGATATGGCTGTTGGAACAGGTCAAAAAGATGTTGCACGAGATGTGCACCAAACGCTAGCAAACGCATATGAGGTAATAGGAAGCTTTCCTAAAGCCTATTACCACTTAAAAAACTATCAGGTTTTAAAGGATTCCATGCTAAATGCTGAAACCATTGAGAAAATCGAAACCCTGCAGGCACAACTTGAAATGGAAAATCA
>DCDD01000185.1 GCA_002316235.1 Bacteroidales bacterium UBA1064 | reverse complement strand
GAAATGCACTTACCCTTTGAATTTTTCCCAGATTCCCTAATTCAATGGTTGAGTTTTAACCAATCAACTTGACAATAAATGCTGCAAGTAGAGTATGCTTTGCCCATTTACTTGTTGGGGAGCTCATTTTTTATTTCAGAGTGAACGGGAATGAACTATATTTCGCCAGCTATGGCATTAAGCGCTATGTTGTGCCCGAGGAGTTTGTGTTGCGTGTTACAGGAATTGTAACTTTGTAAAATATTTTAACTCAACATGTATGAAGATTTCGCAGTTTAACATATCAAACTTTAAGGTTGACGGTGGGGCAATGTTTGGCGTAGTTCCAAAAACTATGTGGGGTAAGGTTTACCCCTCTGATGAGAATAACCTGATACCCCTTTCGCTTAAATCGCTGGTTGTTGAGGCTAACGGGAGGGTTGTGCTGATTGACAATGGGATAGGCAGTAAGCAGGATGCAAAGTTTATGAGCCATGTTTACGCTTTTGGCGGCGAGGGCTTGTTGCCCGGTTTAGCAGCAAGGGGCTACAGGCCAGAAGATGTTACCGATGTGATTCTCACCCACCTGCATTTTGACCACTGCGGTGGAGGGATTTTCCGTGATTCCCATGGGAAATTTCAGCTGACATTCCCTAATGCCCTTTACCATGTTTCGGCCGCACAATGGGAGTGGGCTACCCACCCAAACTCCCGGGAGGACGATTCCTTTCTTCCTGAAAATATTCTTCCTATGAAGGAGTTGGGTGCACTACACCTGATAGAATCCGAAGGAGAATTGATACCCGGACTTTCTCTTAGAATTTTTAACGGCCACACCCGCGGACAACTTATTCCGCTAATCAGCTATCGTGGGAAAACGCTGGTATTCTGTGCCGATCTTTTCCCTTTCACTGCCCAAATTCCTTTACCCTGGATTATGAGCTACGATGTTGAACCGCTTAAAACGCTTCAGGAAAAGGAGCAGTTTCTCAACGAGGCGCTTCGGGGGAACTACATTTTACTGTATGAACACGATTACTTTGCCGATTGCAGCCGCCTTCAGCTTACTGCTAAAGGAATAAGGGCAACGGAGGGTTTTTCGTTTCAGCAGCTTCTAAAAGAGCTGAACGAATAGCCTGAAAGTATATGAAATAAGCGGGGCAAAGCAGAAGACAAAAAGCGCTAGCGATATGCAAACATCTACCGCGATACCTTTTACGGGAAATGGGCTGCCAATAATTTTAGCTGCTGCAAACCCGGCAACCCGCATGACCAGCTGAATCAAAAAAAATGCGAATATCTGCAAAGAATGAGGGTTGATAAGCTTTGCTGCGGATATATTTCCCCTTACAATTTCAGAAAAACTTTTTGAAAGTCCCCGGCTCGGAGGTATTAACCCTGTACTTTGGGTGAGCAGTGCAGGAATTGGATATTTTTCGGTCTTGAACGCAAAGGAGTACATAAAAACTGCCAGGATAACGACAATAAAAAGTGCATTAACAGAAGCGTAAACGTTAATACCCTTTTTGCAAGACGGAGGTTTCAACTACTTTAATGGCTTTTATTGCTGGTTTCAAATTGAATCTTACCCGAGTCGGTTTCAATTACCACCCGTGTAGATTTTTTTAAGGCTCTGGCAGCAGCTTGTCCTGCCTTGCGAGCCTTCTCTTCCGGTATGTAGCCATCCAGACTGTCCAGCTCGTTTTCGAGCTGGCGAAGTGAGTTTTCGAGGCTGTCGGAAACAATTTTTAAGTTCACATCTCCCTTGCCAAACTCTTCCTCAAAGGCCTTGCCAAATTCCTTGCCAAAAATTTCTATCTTGTCGCTATTCCTAATTGCCCTGTCGGCAAAGGCAAATGTGCCACTAAAGACAATAAGCCATGCGGCAGCAAGCACAATAGATACCAGCGAAACAATCAAGGCACCTATACCCAGGCCCTTAGACCCATAACCATTCGAAGCCTGCACAATAGAGATTATGCTGAAAGTAAGGGCCAGCACTCCCGGAATGAAAGCCATAACGCCAATACATGGTATAAAGGCCAAGACCAGCGAAACAACTCCTAACACTATCCCGATAACACCCATAACCTGTCCGGCTGTGGTTCTTGTTTCTACATCCATATTCTGGTTTTTTTAGTTATACAAAAATGACGAAAATTTAAGTCATCCGCTGCATTGAGCACAATAAAAACTACTGTTTTTGATCCAAAAAAAAATTTCTGGAGGAGTAGATAATGCTACTTTAGGCCATGACCTAAGGGTTTAGGGTAGAGTTTTTATTTTCAAAGGGGATAGGCATGATTTTTTCCCGATGCTGCAATATAAAAAGCAGGGAGTAGAAGTTGAAATAATAACCCCGGTGAGGGTTGAACAATTACCTGCTACTTTTGTTAGCGGGTTGATGCTTTTGTGCTATTTCAGAGCAACCGAAAGTAAGGATGTTATAATTTTTTCGGGAACCATGGGTGATTACGTACAGCTTAGGCGTGAGTATATGCTTAAATCGCTGCGGAAAACGGATGTTCTACCAAATCCGTTTGAACAATTTGATATTTGGTTTAAGGAGGCAGTGAATGCCAAGCTACCCGATCCAAACGCCATAACCCTTGCTACTTCAACCTTTGAGGGTAGGCCTTCGGCACGTGTTGTTTTAATGAAACACTACGATAGCGATGGAATTGCTTTTTTTACGAACTACGAGAGCCGCAAAGCCAGGAACCTGCTGCAAAACCCCTACGCTGCTATGGTGTTTTTCTGGCCGGAGCTTGAAAGGCAGGTAAGAATTGAGGGAAAGGTGTCCAGGGTGAGCGAGCAGCAGAGCGACCGCTACTTTCAAACTCGTCCAGAGGGTAGCAAGATTGGTGCATGGGCATCGCCGCAAAGTTCAGTAATTCCGAACAGAAGGTACCTGGAGCAGCTTCATGCTGATTTCATGGAGGAGTTTCAAGGAACAACCATTAAGCGTCCACCAAATTGGGGTGGCTACATTCTTCAACCCGCTCTTTTTGAGTTTTGGCAGGGAAGAGAGAATCGCCTACACGACCGCATCCAGTACTCCCTGGTTAACGAGAAGTGGTTGATTGAGCGCTTGGCTCCCTAGCCGAGCCGTTGGCTTTTCCACCAGTCAATGTAAACATTACTATTATCCAGCCCAGCCAGACCTGGCGGTTCGGAGATATTGCTTTTGCACCCACCTATGCTAAATTTTGTGCGCTTTGGCATGTTGCATTCATGCGCCAATGCCCCCGGTTACTTTTTTGTAGGGCTTAAAATGGCAAAGCCTTAAAACTTCAACCTTAAGTGTGAATTCTGCCACGAAGGCTTGAGATAGTGTTAGGATATAAGCTACCTTTGAAGCAGGTTATCTGCATTTGGGCGGGTAAGCGTACTGTTGGATAATGCCCGAAGCCGCTGGCAGTGTGAACCTGAAATGAGACATCCTCATTACCGGCTATGATGTGTGGTGAGTACTTTCCCTGGATTACTACCTTTTTGCCAACCCCTAGCAGAGAGGAACAAATATTTTTTTAAAACTATACACCTAGGGACATAGTAAAGTGTTTTGCTAGTTGTAATAAAAAGTTGAAATATGCATGATGAGCTGGAAATAGTGGAGTACAACTTTGAGTCGTCATCACACAAGATTCTTCCAGGTGTGAATAAATATCATTGCACATTGCATAACCTAGATATTGAGTGCAACTATACTTACTCTACCGAGGTTGGCAATCCTAATAGCAATGTTGACACCAAGGATATTTGTATTGAAGAAAACAGATTTTATAAGTATCAAATCATAAAACCTAAAGGCGAAGCCACCACCCAAAGAGTGGTTTTTCTATTTCATGGGTTCAACGAGAAAGACTGGGGAAAATATGTGCCCTGGGCCAAGGCAATTTCTGAAAGCACAGGATTCAGCGTTATACTATTTTCTATAGCTTTTCATATGCAGCGGGCGCCAAAAGGCTGGAGCAATAAAAGGGAGATGTTTAAGCTGAGCGAAATGAGGAAAAGAAGCTACCCGAATGTGGTGCACTCAACCCTGTCTAATGTTGCCATTAGCATCCGGCTGCATTCAATGCCTCAGCGATTTATATGGTCCGGATTGCAAACTTACTATGATGTAATTCAGCTGATTGAAGAATGCAAGGAAGGAAAGCACCCCTACATCAGCAAAAATTTTGAATTTGATTTTTTTGCCTACTCCATAGGCGGTTTTCTTGCCCAAATACTTAAGCTAAGCAACTACAACAATTATTTTGCTAACTCAAAGGTTTGTTTATTTTGCAGCGGAGCCACTTTTAACCGGCTATCACCAGTTTCAAAATTTATACTCGATAGTGAGGCCAACATAGCGTTATACTCATTTTTAATCGAACATTTTGATTCCGTTCTGCAAAAAGACAACCTGCTCCATCATTATATCACTGAACATTTAGAGGGTCAGGTGTTTCGGTCAATGCTCAACTACCAGAGGATGAGAGATCTCCGTGAAGGCTTATTGAAAAAATACGAAGATCAGATTTATGCTATCACCCTAAAAAAAGATCTTGTTATTCCCTCTTTTGAGGTAATTAATACACTAAAAGGAGCCTACCGCACAATTAATATTAAAGTAGAAGAACTTGATTTTAACAGGGAGTATATTCATGAAAACCCTTTTAATGCTGATAGTAGCGCATCACAGCTGGTTGATGAGGATTTTAAGCTGGTTTTTAGTAAAGTTTCCGATTTTTTTAAAAA
>DCDD01000076.1 GCA_002316235.1 Bacteroidales bacterium UBA1064 | reverse complement strand
TATGGGGTATTTTCTTACCTTTAAACAAAAAAACTACAAGTGAGCATGGAAGAACTTGTTCGTTTGAGGCATGAGCTGCATAGGAATCCTGAACTTTCCGGACATGAAAGCGCCACGGCCAAACGGCTGCGTTTTTTCCTGAGTAGGTATAATCCCGATGAGCTGTACTCGAACATTGCAGGAGAGGGAATGGCCGTAATCTACCAGGGAAAAGAGCCAGGGCCAACTGTCCTGTTCCGCTGCGATATGGATGCCCTTCCAATTGCCGAGACCAATGACGTCAAGTATAAATCGAATGTTCAGGGAGTTTCACACGTGTGTGGGCACGATGGGCACATGACCATTATTTCTGGACTTGCCGTTAGGTTTAGCCAAAGCAAACCTAAAAAAGGGCGGGTCATTCTTTTCTACCAGCCCTCTGAGGAAAATGGGGAGGGCGCCCGAAAGTCGCTGGAAGGGTTAAAAGAGCTGGGTCTAAATCCCGACTATGCTATTGCCCTTCATAACCTACCGGGTTACAAAATGGGAAGCATCATCCTTGGGCGGTACACCTTCTCAGCGGCATCAAAGGGGCTGGTCATCAACCTTAAAGGGAAGCCCTCGCATGCGGCCTACCCGGAGCATGGGTTGAACCCTGCCGCGGCTACTGCGGAAATCATCCAGTCGCTTCTATCCATTCAAAGCACCACCCACTTTAAAAACTTCATCCTGGTAACGGTTATCCACATTCGGGTTGGCGACATAGCTTTTGGAACATCCCCTGGAAATGCAACCATAATGGCGACCCTGCGAGCCTTTGACGACGACGACATGACCCTGCTGTCGAAAATTGCAGCCGAAACCGCAACTTCCATTGCCCATAAGCATAAGCTGGGTATTGACGTTTCGTTTACCGATGAGTACCCCGCCTCGGTGTGTGATAAAACGCTAACCCACACCCTTGAGGCAATTGCGCATGAAGCTAGTCTCGAGGTGAATTTCCTCGAGCAACCCAACAGGTGGAGCGAGGATTTTGCACATTTCTCCACCTGCTTCCCTTCGGTGATTTTTGGCCTTGGTGCCGGAGAAAACCATCCTGATATACACACCCCCGAGTACGATTTCCCCGATGAGCTAATAGACAATGCGGTTGACTTCTTGGGAAAAATAGCAAACAAGCTAATGGAAGGTTAAGCTTAAACCGATGCCGGTGCAAAACTTGCAAGCCACCATGTTCAAACCTTTTGGAAAAAGTAGTGCATGCAATAATTTCATTGCCATTTTCAGGTTGATTTTGCGGTTAAAAAACCATTATAGCTTCCCTGATAACCTGCTACCATCACTCCATAAATGAAATAAGCACGTTGAAAGAAAATATAGGTTTTTAACAAATCTTCTTTGCCATTAAAATTATATCTTTGCGCCGTTCAATAATTTGAATATATGGACGATTATCACCCTGACCGTTAAACCCGAATGGAGGAACATGTACTGAGACTCCATTCATTTAAACATGGAGGTTAGTACATGAAATCATTCTGGAAAAGAGATCTTGGGCTTGTTCCCAGCGAAGAATGGGAGCCCTACTGCTGGGTGGATGTCGAAATTCCAACCGAAGAGGAGCGAAAATACCTTTTCGACGAGCTGGGAGTTCCGGAAGCTTTCTTTAACGATATCGAGGACGTGGACGAGCGTCCACGTATAGAATTTGAGGATGAGTGGTTTTTCATCCTGCTACGAATGCCCTATAAAAATGTAGATGTAAGCCTTCCTTTTACCACTATTCCCGTTGGTATAATTTTTAAGGATGACATTTTTGTAAGCATCTCCTTTTACCGAACAGAGGTTATCCCCGATTTCATTCAGTTCACCATCCGTAAGGGCATTGTCATAAAAGACCACTTCGACCTGGTGCTCAGGCTCATGCTCTCATCAAGCGTATGGTTTCTGAAGTACCTTAAACAAATAAACCTCGACATCAGGCTCGCCGAAGACCAACTCGAAAAATCTATTAAGAACGAGGACTTGCAAACGCTGCTGAGCATTGAGAAGTGCCTGGTTTACTTCACCACCTCCTTAAAGGGGAATGATATTTTGCTACACCGCATTAAAAATTTAAGGAACTATAAGGATACATATAACCCCGATCTTATAGAAGATGTAGAGATTGAACTACGGCAAGCTCAGGAAACAACAAGTGTGCATTCGGATATTCTTAGCGGTATGATGGATGCCTACGCTTCGGTTATATCAAACAACCTGAACAACGTGATGAGGCAGCTAACCTCCATTTCAATTATTCTCATGATTCCTACATTGATTGCCAGCATCTACGGAATGAATGTGCCAAACGGGCTGGAAAATAATCCTTGGGGCTTTGGGTTGGTGGTTCTTGCATCATTCCTCTTCTCCATTCTGGGAATTGTCCTCTTTCGCAGGAAAAAATGGTTTTAGCAGCTGCCAGGGTCAAAATCAGCTTATAAACCAAACTTGCTGCAAGTTGTAGCAACAGTCGTTTTGGGTAAATACCCTGTAGAGTCGTAAAAAAAATCAAACCTCACCGGCTAGAGGCTGTGCATCAGCAGGGGGTAAAGTTGCATTGATACTAAACCTAAAATAAAAATCAGGAATAAGATTTCCGGCCAGTACTTACCCTTTGCGTCGGAAAAATACTCGGAAAGCAACAGGCTAATGGGAGCTGCTGCAATGTATAATATTTCGTATGAGCAGGACGGCACAACAAAGAAGGAAAGCAAGGCAACAACAGTAAATAAAAGCATAATATTCTGATGCTTCCTGATGGCAATTTTCTGACTTCCCATGCCGGTTAACATGTGTAGAATTGCAACCAGCAACGGAACGCCAACAGCTACACACAGAATAATCGGGGCAATTTTGTCCGCAGAACTTTCGGCTTCAAGGCAAAGGCTGTTTGCCAGCTGTATGAAAGGTTCGGATGCACCTAAATCAAACCAGTAGAAGTAGAAAACAACAGCTCCCCACGGAACCAAAATGCCCACAAGGGTAACCAACCATTCACGCAGGTTAAACTGCCTCAGGGTGGCAATGCTCCAGAAAATCAGGAAAACAAATACTACCGTAGGGGCATACAGTAGAGTTCCTATACCTAGCAGTAGCCCGGAGCGAAAAAGGTGGTCGAGCGCTTCAGAATTCTGATAGGTTGAGATAACATGGCTAAGTGAAACGAGTATAAAAATATTAGCAATGATAGCAGGGTTTAAACGTTGAAGCGGTGTTAAGGACGAGGCAACCAGGACGAAAAAAAGGAAAGGAAGGTAGGTGCGCTGCCGAACAACCGTATGCCTTACGTTAAACTGGAGCAGGTAAATAGCAACGGTAAGGGTAAGAGCAAAGGCAACCAGTTTAGACAGAAAGCTATACGGCGATAAAATTTTGACAATAAGCACATAAAGCGGCATTCCAAAGCTATCGAAAGTAAAAGTGGAAGGCGGGTACTTCTGCATAAGCGTTCCGGCCCAAAAAAGCGTTATTACTCCCAGCATGACAAGCAGAGTAGAAATCCTAAACCTTCTGAAGAACTTGAGCAGCATCTGGTTAGCGTGTTAGCTATGATTTTGGGTAAACATCCATACCTATATCGCTTCGGAAGTACTTGCTTTCGAAGGTAATTGCATTGGCAGCACAGTATGATGAGGCCAGAGCATCTTCCATGCTTTCTCCTGTACCGGTACAGGCCAGCACCCTACCTCCTGCGGTTAACGTCATGGAACCGGAGCTAGTGGTACCAGCATGAAAAATAATTGCGTTGGCAGAAGCCTCTAAACCACTAATAGCTTTCCCCTTTTCGTAGCTACCCGGGTATCCTCCCGAGGCAAGGATTACCGTAGCGGCAAATTGGGGAGCTACAACCAGCTCGGCCTCGTTCATTTTCCCGGCAGCACAAAGCATGAGCAGCTCAAGCATGTCGTTTTTGATACGAGGCAAAACAACCTGGGTTTCCGGATCGCCCAAGCGGGCATTGTACTCCACCACGAACGGATTCCCCACCACATTCATCAACCCGAAAAAAATAAAGCCACAGTAGGGTATTCCCTCGCTAGCTAACCCGCTAATGGTTGGCTTTACTATAGTTTCCTCCACCTTCTTCATGAATTCCGGAGTGGCAAAAGGAACTGGCGAAACAGCACCCATTCCGCCGGTGTTCGGGCCGGTATCACCAGCTCCAACCCTTTTGTAATCTTTAGCTTCGGGGAGAATAACATAGGACTTGCCGTCGGTAAGAACAAAAACCGATAGCTCCACCCCCCTAAGATACTCCTCGATAACCACCACGTTCCCAGCATCACCAAATTTTCCGCTGAAAAATTCGCCAAGGCTCGCACACGCATCTTCATATGAGGCTTGGATAACCACTCCCTTACCGGCAGCCAACCCATCGGCTTTCAAAACATAAGGAGAGGAAAGAGTTCCCAGAAATTTTTTGGCTTCGCTGTATTCATCCCTGGTGAATGCTCTGTACCTTGCAGTTGGAATTCCATGGCGCTGCATGAACGCCTTGGCAAAGTTCTTGCTGCCCTCAAGCATGGCACCTTCCCTGCCGGGTCCAACCACCAAAACATTTCTAAGCCCTAAATCACCCGTTAGAAAATTATACAACCCCTTTACCAATGGCTCCTCAGGACCAATAACTACCAGGTTAATGTTTTTTTCGAGAACTACTGTCCTTATCCCTTCAAAATCGAGCACACTAAGGGGTATATTTTCACCCAACCGGGCAGTTCCGGGATTTCCTGGTAGAGCAAATAGTTTTCCTAACTTTGGGCTTTGTGAAAGTTTCCATGCCAGCGCATGCTCCCTCCCTCCAGAGCCAATGATTAACACGTTTACTCCCGACATTTTATAGATGTTTGCTACAAAGGTAGCAATCATTTGGGTTGACACAACAACGTAAACCACATCTGCATTTCATTGCCAAAGCCAATGTCCAGAATGTTTTAACTTTTTTACAACCGTTAAAGTGCTCAACAGGAATCAGCTCTTGCAAACTACCCATAATTGATGCTAACTTTACCGCTACAATTCTAAAATAATTCCGAATGGTTATCTCCATAGTTGTTGCAACTTCAGAAAACAGGGTAATTGGTAAAAACAACCAGCTGCTTTGGCATATTTCTGAAGATTTAAAACGTTTTAAGAAGCTAACAACCGGACATACGGTGATAATGGGCCGTAAAACATTTGAAAGTATAGGCCAGCCACTACCAAACCGGCATAATATCGTAATTTCACGTAGCGAGGGCTTGAAGTTTAAGGGTTGCACAACTGCAAAATCGTTGGCCGACGCCCTGGAGATAGCCTCAACAGATGAAGAGGTTTTTATTATTGGCGGCGGGGAGGTTTACCGGCAGGCATTGCCCCTTGCCGAAAGAATATACCTAACGTTGGTACATGCTAACTATGAGGGTGATACGTTTTTCCCCGCATTAAACCCGAACGAGTGGAAAGTTGTAAGGGAAGAAAAAGTAAGCCCGACCGAAGGGCCGGGTATCTCCTTTTTAGATTATGTTCGGCAGCACTCCTAAGCAGCCTTAAGCCGCTTCAGGTTCGATTTTTCGAGTTTTTGCTGTGCGTAATCCAGGTTAACAGTAATCTCCTTTTCACTCCCTGTTGGCAAATCGAACATGGCATCCATCATAATGGCCTCACAAATAGACCTAAGTCCCCTTGCCCCCAGCTTAAACTCTACGGCCTTGTTGACAATGTAGTCCAGCACCTCCTCTTCGAACTGCAACTTTATGCCATCGTACTCAAAAAGCTTGATGTACTGCTTGATGATGGCATTTTTGGGTTCGGTGAGAATTTTCCTAAGGGCAACCTTGTCCAACGGGCTAAGGAAGGTGAGCACCGGCAGGCGCCCAATGATTTCGGGTATAAGACCATAGGCTCGTAGATCCTGCGGAGCAATGTACTGTAGCAGGTTGTTTTTATCAATGACCTCACGGGTTTTCCCTGCACCGTATCCAACCACCGTGGTATTGAGCCTTTGGGCAATTTTTTTCTCAATTCCCTCGAAGGCTCCCCCGCATATGAAAAGAATGTTTTTAGTATCAACGGCTATCATCTTCTGCTCGGGATGCTTTCTGCCACCTTGTGGCGGAACGTTGACAACAGAGCCCTCAAGAAGCTTGAGCAGTGCCTGCTGAACTCCCTCTCCTGATACATCACGGGTAATTGACGGATTATCGCCCTTACGGGCAATTTTATCAATTTCATCAATAAACACAATGCCCTTTTCGGCTGCCTCAACGTTGTAGTCGGCAACCTGAAGCAAACGAGTAAGAATGCTTTCCACATCCTCTCCCACGTAGCCTGCCTCGGTTAGCACTGTAGCATCAACTATTGTGAAAGGAACATGCAGCATACGGGCAATAGTACGGGCCAAAAGTGTTTTGCCTGTTCCTGTTTCGCCTACCAGCAGAATATTCGATTTTTCAATTTCAACATCATCGCCCATATCCTTCTGCAGGAGACGCTTGTAGTGGTTGTAAACCGCCACCGACAGGTATTTCTTGGCCTCATCCTGCCCAATAACGTACTGGTCGAGGAATTTCTTTATCTCGGTGGGTCTCATCAGCTTGCTCTTCTGCAGCTTGAACTCGCCCTTTTTCTTAAGTTCTTCACTTACAATGATGCTGGCCTGCTCAACGCAAAGGTCGCATATAAACCCATCCATCCCGGCAATCAGCAAGCTTACTTCCTTTCGGCTCCTTCCACAAAAAGAGCATATATCGGTGTTTTTAACCATTATTCCTGAAATTTATTTCTGCGACAAAAATAGCAAATTTTTTGCAGCAGGTTGCTGTTAAGCTGGGTTAATTTGGTTTTACTGTGTATATTACATGATTGCTACCACTACCATGTTTACCTATGGTTTCTGATTTAGCATCCCATGAATAACGAAATGGAGCTCGCAAAAAAAGCAGATGTTTACCGCCCATCCTCTATGTATTGCCTCCACTCCAGCATGCTCCCCCTAAAAACGTTAAAATCGACCTTGCCCTTTACCCCCTTAAGCCTCCCGTTATGCTCATACTGCCAAAATGTCCATTCCCTATTGAGCTTTGGCTTATGGTTAAACGAACAAATCCAAATATCGTTATCTGGAAAAACATCCTGAATGTAAAGCTTATAGCAATCCTCGTTGGTGTAAATAATAATTTTTTGATACCGGTTCTTTTCAACTTTACTAACAAATTCGCGTAGATCGGCGATGATTTGGCTTCGAGACCTGCGGATGTTGTTGCCCCACTCCTCCACATCCACAACCAGCGGCAGGTTATACTTTTGCCTACCTATGGTAGAAAGAAAGTTATTTGCCTGGGTGAGGCCATCCCGGTTGAAGTTAAAAAAATGATAAGCACCTACAGGAATGCCGGCCGCCCGGGCTCCATTAACATTATCCTGAAAATTTTTATCCTTCAGGGTGGCACCCTCGGAGGCCTTCACAAAAGCAAAGTAAACACGTTGATCCTTTAGCTTTTCCCAGCTGATGCTTCCGGTATGCGCCGAAACATCAATGCCCCGAATAACATACCTATGGTCAGGTTTGGAAATAAATCGAATAATGCCCAGCATCAGGGCAGCAGAGAGGAAAACTGCTACGGGCACAGACCAACTTTTATGCTTCTTCGATTTTCTTACCATAAGAAATTCCACAAAGGTAAAGCCGTTCAAAATTTCGCGCAACAATAGTAGGAAAATCTTTACATTTTATCCCGTTAACGATAGAAGAAAAACCAATGTTGGGAATGGGACGAACAGCGCTATTTTGAAGCCAGAAACACAAATCGCCTGTACAGCTATAGATACTTATTTCGTGGAGCTTGGGGTGTGTCATTTTCAACCCATTTCCCATTACAACCCGGCAGCTCTCAACTTTGTCAACTTTTTCGTGTAACTTTGAATGTTTTTTGATTTTCGTAAAAATCCTAATCCAGCCTATGCGGTTAACCAGAATAACTGCCATACTTTTTTTCTCCTGTATAGCCCTTGCTGCCAATGGTCAGGAAATCGGCATGACAGGAACAAAGGCAAATGCGGAGCGTGTCATGGCCGATTGGCTTCTGAAAAACCAGCAGTATGCGCAGGCGCTACCCATTTACTCAAGGTTGCTGGAGCAGCACTCCCGCGATCCCCAAATTCAACTAAACCTGGGAATTT
>DCDD01000102.1 GCA_002316235.1 Bacteroidales bacterium UBA1064 | reverse complement strand
CCAGGCAGTTGGTGGTGCAGCTGGCGTTGGAAATGCACTGGTCGGTTGGTTTAAGAGTATCCTCATTCACGCCAACCACTACCATTCGGTCAATTTCGTCCTTGGCGGGGACTGTTAAAACAACCTTTTTGGCGCCATTTTTAATATGGTCGCCGTATCCACCCTTTTCGCTCTCACGCTTGGTGAAAATCCCGGTTGATTCAACAACAACATCAGGTGTTTCCATCCACTTAATGTTTAGTGGAGAGCGCTCGGCTGATATTTTATACTTTTTCCCGTTGACAATCAGGTTCTCGGCGTCAAACTCAACCTTGCCTTCAAAGCGCCCTTGTGTAGAGTCGTACTTTAGTAGGTAGGCCAGGGTTTTGGTGTCGGTCAAATCGTTAATACCAACAATTTCAAGTTCGGGACGTTCCAGTGCGAGTTTAAACACGTTACGGCCAATTCGCCCGAATCCGTTGATTGCTACTTTAATTTTTCCCATATCTACTTCGTATTAGTTGATTATGTAAATGTTAACCCTTTTCGTGAAGCAAAGATAAGCTAAAATTACATTTACCGCCCCTTTTTTCAACTTGTCAAATCACCTAATTGGCATACCACTTATAACAGCATGCTCTACCAATTTGTATTCAACCGTTTGCGATGAAATTCAAAATTTTGCCGCAATTGCTAAAAAATATTAATAATTTGATGGTTTCTTTGTTTAGGTAGTTTTTGTAGAGGGTGTTTTAACCCAGACAAGGACAGTTTTAGATTTTATGCCGAATAAAACCAAACTAAAATTTCCTCTCACCCAGGTACCGTTCGGCATCAATAGCCGCCATGCATCCCGAGCCGGCAGCTGTAATGGCTTGGCGGTAGTGCGGATCCCTAACGTCGCCACAGGCAAATACACCAGGCAGATTTGTTTTGGTTGAATCGGGCAGGGTTTTGATGTAGCCCACCTCGTCAGTATCAAGCCATGGCTTAAAGAGTTCGGAGTTGGGATGGTGGCCAATGGCCAGGAAAAATCCCGAAATATCAACCTTTACATCCTTTCCTGTTTTGGTATTAGTAAGAATCACCCCGTTTACCCCCGACTGGTCGCCTACAATCTCCTTGGTGGTGTGTTCAAAAAGAATTTCGATGTTTGGAGTGCTGGCAACTTTTTCCTGCATTGCCTTTGATGCGCGCAGGTATGATTTACGAACAATCAGGTAAACCTTACGGCATAAGCCGGCAAGATAAGTTGCCTCTTCGGCTGCAGTATCACCACCACCCACAACGGCAACATCTTTTCCCTTGTAGAAAAATCCGTCGCATGTGGCGCATGCCGAAACGCCTTGCCCCTTGAACTTATTCTCCGATTCCAGACCTAGGTACTTGGCAGTTGCCCCTGTAGCTATGATAAGCGCATCGGTTTCTACAACTTTCTCGTCATCTATGGTTATCCGGTAGGGCATACTTGAAAGGTCAGCGGCTGTGGCTATTCCGAATCGAACGTCGGTTCCAAAGCGTTCGGCCTGCTTTTTCAAATCTTCCATCATCTGTGTGCCGGTAACCCCATCCGGGTAGCCAGGAAAATTTTCAACCTCGGTGGTGGTGGTTAGTTGCCCCCCAGGTTCGATACCCTCGTAAACCACAGGGTTAAGGTTGGCTCGTGCAGTATATATTGCTGCTGTATAGCCTGCCGGCCCCGAGCCTAGTATTAGCACCCTAACATGCTCAACCGGCTTTGGTGATCCGGATAAATTTTTTCCGCTTTCGGAATTTAAAGGAGTGAATAGGTTCATAGCTTATTCTTTTGAAATTTTAATATTGATGGTTACAAATCTACTGCTTTTAGTCTGCTAATTTCATGTTTTTAAAGTGTAAAAAAGGCCATATCGCTACTCAGTAGCTATTAAGGCGCAGCCAACTCACAACAAATATCCTTGAGAAATGTTGTAGCAATAAAGGTGCTTAAGGCTTTTTTGTTTTGGAAATACACCTCCATTTTCGGTAAGCCTGAATCGGATCAAGCTAAATTTTTAATAGTAATTAAGAATATTCGACCGGAATAATGTAACAATTTCAAAATGCCAACCGTTTTAGGGAAGCATTATATAGAAGTTGAGCTAAGTAGTTTCGCAGTCATTATTTTTTGCTGCATAAACTTGAATTGCATGTTGAAGAGCCATAACTTTGCAAAATAAATAGAAGGTTTCGAATGAGACAGTTAAAAATCACAAAATCAATTACTAATCGGGAGAGTGCATCGCTCGATAAGTACTTACAGGAAATTGGGAAGGAGGACCTCATTACGGTTGAGGAAGAGGTGGAGTTGGCCCAGCGAATCAGGAAGGGCGACCAGGCAGCTCTGGAGAAATTAACCCGAGCCAACCTTCGATTTGTTGTTTCTGTAGCCAAGCAGTATCAAAATCAGGGGTTAAGCCTGCCCGACCTTATAAACGAGGGGAATTTGGGGTTAATTAAAGCCGCCGAGAAATTTGACGAAACCCGGGGATTCAAGTTTATATCCTATGCAGTTTGGTGGATTCGCCAGTCAATTCTTCAGGCTTTGGCAGAACAGTCCAGAATTGTTCGCCTGCCCCTAAACCAGGTGGGTTCGTTAAATAAGATTAACAAGGCTTTTTCTAAGTTTGAACAGGAGTATGAAAGAACTCCCTCACCTGAGGAGCTGGCCGAGCTACTTGATATCTCAAAGGATAAAATTAACGATACCCTTCGTATCAGTGGTCGCCATGTTTCCGTAGATGCACCTTTTGTAGATGGCGAGGATAACAGCCTGCTTGATGTTATTGTTAATAACGATTCTCCAAATGCCGATAAGGGGCTAATTAACGAGTCGTTGAGTAAGGAAATTGAAAGGGCACTAGCCACCCTTACCGAGCGCGAACGTGATATTGTCAGGTATTTTTTTGGCATCAGCTGCCAGGAGATGACCCTGGAGGAAATTGGCGAGAAGTTTAACCTTACCCGTGAACGGGTACGTCAGATTAAGGAAAAAGCCATACGGAGACTTCGTCATACCTCACGGAGTAAGCTGTTGAAGTCTTATCTAGGTTAGCCTATTTTGCTGGATGATTTGTTTGATAACTAAAAGCCCCCTGTGCGGGGCTTTTTTTGTTACCTGTTGGTGGGGTGAAGTTGATGAATGTTCTCTTACTCCTGCATTCTAATCGGGATATGACCGATTGGGGAAGAGGTCTTAACCCGATGTCAACATTATTGGAAAAAATCACCTAACTTTCACCAAAAATTTTAAAAATTCACACGTGCTATGCTGATAACCTTCTCGAAATATCACGGAACGGGCAACGATTTCGTAATGGTTGACAACCGCTCAGGAGGGTTAAACCCTACAGTTGACTTGATTGAAAAGCTCTGTAACAGGCATTTTGGAATTGGAGCTGATGGGCTAATTCTTCTGGAGAACGCCAAGGAGAGTGCTCTCATGATGCGCTACTTCAACTCCGATGGGCGTGAGTCAACCATGTGCGGGAATGGTGGCCGGTGTTTTGCCCATTTCGCCCACCAGCTTGGGTTAGCCGGGCAGCATGTGCTCTTCAACGGAATTGATGGTTTTCACGAAGCCTACCTGCTCGATAATGGAAACATTCGGTTACGTATGATAGATGTACCGGTTGTTGAGTCTGCTGAGGAAGGCTTTTTCCTCAATACCGGTTCGCCCCACTTTGTCGTTTTTGTACGTAGTGTTGAGAACGTTAACGTTGACCTTGAGGGTAGGCTTGCCAGCAAGTCGGTAAATGTGAAGAATGGTGGAACCAACGTTAATTTTATTCAGCCGGTAGGTGAGAAGGTATTGAAGATAAGAACGTATGAGCGGGGAGTGGAGGCAGAAACCCTTTCATGCGGAACCGGCTCAGTGGCTTCAGCAATTGCATATGCTGATTTTTTTGCGATTTCCGAAGGGCCAGTTGAGCTGCTTGCCCCAGGTGGAACCCTCAGGGTATATTTTAGCCATGAGGGCGATGG
>DCDD01000152.1 GCA_002316235.1 Bacteroidales bacterium UBA1064 | reverse complement strand
CAGCGAAGAGTTCTGGCAAACTGTTTGGGGATCGCTTGCTGGGAGGGTTTTTATCGTAACTGAAAACTGCGAGTATGCCATACCGCTGGTAAACATCAGCACAAAAAGTAATGCCGATAAGCATTTGGGTAGGGTTTGGTTCTTGGTAAAAGTTTTCATCCTGTAGAGATTTGGGTGTAAATTATGTAACAATAAAGATAGTCGCTCCCACATACGAACTATTGGTTTTGTTGCTAATTAAATAAGCTGCCATTTCCGGCCTAGCATGGGTTAACCGGTTTGCTATTATCAACAGCAGGCCAACTAGTTAATTTTTACGAAACACCAGGTCAAAATGTTAATATCTTGCCTTAAAATTGTTGAAAACTTAAATGCTACAAGCTTGCAACTTAGAAAATTTCTATAATGAATAACGAAAGTAGAGCTATTTTGCTAATTTGCAAACCTCTATGGGCATAAAAAAATTAATAATATTTATTCATTTATTGCTATAATACTGATTTTCTGTATGTTAAAATTCATTGGGCAAAGTTGAATAATTTTTGGGTATGCTGAACCTTCAACACCATAAAACCTGATCGGCATGTTTAAGAAATTATTACGAGCCATCTACTTTGCAGCAGGTTTATTGAGCTTATAATTAGTTGTACTACAAACCACTTACCATAAATAATAACTTACTGTTTATCAGGCAACTATATTATAATTTGGATAACACCCGTGCCCGAAATCGGTTACTCGTAGGGCATGGCTATTAAAGCAAGAATACCAGCAAAATAGAGGCCAATCCGGTAAAGTAGCCTGTATAAACCTGTGAAGGACAATGATCACCTCTTACCAGCCTGGCGCTGACTAATAAACCCGATAGAACTACAACCACAACTAGCAGATTTAAGGAGGTGAAGTAGTGGAGAATCAGCCCGGCAATTATAAATCCGGTAACGCCTCCAATACCTACCATGTGAAGGCTTATTTTCCACCAGTAGGATACGGTTGCTGCAATAATCATGGCCAGAATGCCTCCCTGAACAATTTTGATAAAGATTTCCGGAACCTGAAGGCGGATAAGCAGCAACAGCGTAAAAACGTAAGGAATTATGACCATGACAATGGGAAAAACCCGCTCGCGGTGGTGGAAAAGTTCAATGCTTTTGACCGTCCCGAGGCGTTTCAACAGCATCAGAATGAAAATGGGGATAATGATAGTATTTAAAAATAGGGCAATAAAGAGTAACCTTTTGTATGAATCCGGTAGAAATGAGATATATGATGCGGATAGGTACAGCGTTAAGAAGGCGTAGCACATCATGAAAAGCGGGTGGAGCAGAATGGAAAGCCAACGGTCGGGTTTAAAAGTCATGTTTAAGGTTTAAAGTTGTTTTCTTAGTCGGGCAACCGGAATGCCCAGCTGTTCCCTGTACTTTGCAATTGTCCGGCGTGCAATGGGATAACCTTTTTGCTTTAAGGCCTCCATCAGCTCCTCGTCGGTGAGGGGATTGCCTTTATCCTCATTAAGGATGCACTCCTGAAGTATTTTCTTAATTTCTCGGGTTGAAACCTCTTCGCCCGCATCGTTCATAAGGCCTTCGCTAAAAAAGTATTTCAGGGGATAAATACCGAAATGGGTTTGGATATACTTACTGTTGGCAACTCGTGATATTGTGGAAATGTCGAGTCCGGTGGCATCGGCAATATTTTTCAGAATCATGGGTTTCAGCTTCGATTCGTCCCCATCACGAAAAAATTCCTGCTGGTAGTTAAGTATTGCCCTCATCGTGGTCATCAGGGTGTTTTGCCGCTGCTTAAGGGCATCTATAAACCAGCGTGCCGATTCGATTTTTTGCCTTACAAAAGTCACAGCCTCCTTCTCCTGGTTGGTTGCGCTATCCTTGCTATAGCTATACGATTCAAGCATGTCGGAATACTCGCGGCTGATTCTTAACTCGGGAACATTTCGGGAGTTGAGGTTAAGCTGAAATTCCCCGTCAACATAGTCGAGGATAAAATCGGGGATAACCTGCTGAATTGACTGGTTGTAAGGATCGCTAAATCCTCCTCCGGGTTTTGGGTTTAGCTTAAGTATTTCGTTGATGGCATCGCGAAGCTGTTCGTCGGAGAGTGAAAGCTTCTGCGCAATTTTATCATAATGCTTTCGGGTAAATTCGTCAAAATGGTACTTTAAAATTTTATATGCAGTAGATGCAGTGGTGCTTCCATTTTCCTTTACCCTGAGCTGGAGCAGCAGGCACTCCTGGAGGTCACGGGCTCCAACTCCCGGTGGGTCAAACTCCTGAATAACGTAAAGAATTTTCTCCAGCTCGTCCTCGTTGGTGTCGAGGCCTAGGGCAAAGGCAACATCATCGGCAATGGCCGACAATTTCCTGCGCAGGTAGCCGTCCTCGTCGATGTTGCCAATCAGGTAAAGAGCCAGCTGCTTCTCACGGTCGTTAAGGCTTGTTAACCCCAGCTGGCTTTTTAGGCTCTCCTGAAATGTTACCCCCACCGAGAACGGGATTTCCTCCCTTTTATCATCCTTCGACACATTGCTGGCAACTAGCCGGTAGTTGGGGATGTCCTCGTCGTTAAGGTAATCTTCAAGGGTGAACTCATCGTCGTTCTTGTCGGTTTCGGTATCGGAATCGTCGTTTACGAGCGATGCTTCGGTATCGTTTTCAGGTTCTTCAGCATCATGAACCTCCTCCAATACAGGATTTTCTTCAATTTCCTTTTTAATTCGCTGTTCAAGCAGCATGGTAGGCACCTCCAGCAGCTTAATCATCTG
>DCDD01000092.1 GCA_002316235.1 Bacteroidales bacterium UBA1064 | reverse complement strand
AATAAGCAACGCACTGCACTACATTTCTAAACAAAACGATCTTTCGCGTCAAATCAAAAATGTCTATGGCAGCATCGATACCTTCCCAAAGGAGTTGTTCATTCTGGAAGCATTCAAGTATAT
Organism: Bacteroidales bacterium UBA1064; assembly: GCA_002316235.1. GTDB lineage: Bacteria > Bacteroidota > Bacteroidia > Bacteroidales > Tenuifilaceae > UBA1064. Next base: position 2,842 of record DCDD01000092.1, on the reverse strand, counting down.
GGTAGAGAATGAGCCCGCGCTGCTTGATAAGATTGCCCAAGAGTTTGGTAACAGGAAGGCTACCATATCATCTGATTTGTATGGAATGGCCGAATTTGCCGGACTCACACCCGAAAGGAATTTATCCTTAACCCTTCCACGCGAGCTGCAGCACAGAGCGGAGTACAACTTCAACCATCTGCTCAGCTATGTAAAAAAACTTCACGATATGGGCGTAAAACTCCTCATCGGAACTAATAGCCCGTTAGGAGGGCTGGCCTATGAAACAGAACAGATGCTGCTGTCTGAGGCTGGAATCCCTGCCTCAGATGTACTAGTAATATCAACCCTTAACGCTGCTGAAGCATTAGGAATTAGCAGTAAAACTGGTTGTATAAAGGTGGGAAGTAAGGCCGACTTAATTATTTACGATATGAACCCCCTGGAAGAACCTTCAAACTTTACCTGTACTAGAAGGGTAATTAATGGTGGCAAGCTATACAAGCGAAACAGCCAAAAAACTGAAGAATCGGAATTGTAAAATCCTGATCCCTCTTCAAAATTCAAAGGGCTACTTCATCTCCTCTATAATTCTTCTCACCTGGCTTACCTTGGCATCAAGCATTTCGGTGCTTTTAGCCTCGGCAATGAAACGTAGGTAGGGCTCGGTATTTGAAGGGCGAATGTTAAACCACCAGTCGCTGAACTCCACCCTGTACCCATCGAAATCGTAAATGGCAACGGGCTTTTCGGTAGCAGTAAAAAAGTTGCGCACGGCATCCATCGCCTCCTGCTTCTTTTCAATCCTGAAGTTAATTTCTCCAGAGTTGGCGTAGGTGGCAATGCTACCAATTAGTTGGGAAAGGCTGATCCCTTTCCTTTTCATCTTACTTACAACGTTTAAAATGAGGATACAAGCCAGCATTCCAGAGTCGGAGTAAAAGAAGTCGCGGAAGTAGTAATGTCCGGCAAGCTCGCCGCCAAAAATCCCGTCAAGCTCGCGTAGCTTCTTTGCAGCAAAAGCTCTTCCCACCTTCCATGTGTGCATGGTAGCACCCATTGGGGCGAGATACTCGCCAACCGCTTTTGATGTCCTGATATCCTGCAGGACGTTCCCCCGAAATCCTTTTTCCTCCAGAAAGTAGTGGCCAAGCACGGCAATCATCAGGTCGGGTGAAATAAAGTGCGAGTGCTCATCAACAAACATCACCCGATCGGCATCGCCATCGAAAATAATCCCAAGGTCGCATTTCTGCTTTCTCACCAGGTTTTGCAGGTCAACCACATTCTCGGGTATAAGGGGGTTAGCCTCGTGGTTGGGGAATGAACCGTCCAGCTCATCGTAGATGTACACCGGGCTATTGCCCAGTATGTCCTTTACCAAAAGTGCAGCCATTCCGTTGGAGCAGTCAACCGCAAACTTCAGGTTTGAATAGTCTTGCTTGAAGCTGTTGAGGAAGGTGATGTAATCCTTCCTTATATCATAATCTATTACCCTTCCGGTGTCCTTCACGGGTACCACACTGGAGCTTTTCATCCTCTCCTCAATGAATTTTAAACCGGTGTCGTAGCCAATAGGCTCGGCATTCCTGCCCGATACCTTCAACCCGTTGTACTCCTTGGGGTTATGCGAAGCGGTTATCTGCACCGATGCCGTGAAATCTCCCTTGGCGGTTGCGTAGTAAACCATTGGCGTGGTGGCTAATCCCAGGTTATAAACATCCGCACCAGCATCGGTTATACCACGAGTCAGGTAGGTGAAAATTTCATCGGACGACATGCGAACATCACGTCCTACCAGCACCCTGTCGGTTTTCAAAAGTTCAACGAGGAAAAAGCCAATTTTATAGGCATCATCCTTGTTAAAATCCTTGTTATAAATTCCACGAATATCGTAGGCATGAAAAGCACCCATAGTCCTGTTTACCGGTTAAGTTATCATCAATTTACTTTGGCTGGCAAAATTAAAAACATTATTCCTTGTTGAAACCTTTTGGCCATAATATTGACCAAAGTCAGTAAAAAAGAGTAAATTTGATAGGTTAAACAGAAAATTATGCGATTCCGAAGTAAATTGATATGGGTTACGCTTTTTGCCATAGCCATGGGGCTACTGGAGAGCGCCGTTGTAATTTACATGCGCGAGCTCCTATACCCTGGTGGTTTTTCCTTTCCTCTCTCCCCAATTCCCGAGAGGTTGGCAGTTACCGAGCTGCTTCGGGAGTTGGCAACCCTGGTTATGCTTGTTGGAGTTGGCGTAGTGGCCGGGAGGAACTTCCCTGAGCGTTTTGCATGGTTTATTTTCAGCTTTGGCGTTTGGGATATATTTTACTACGTTTTCTTAAAGCTGCTTATAGGCTGGCCCACCTCGATGCTAACATGGGATTTGCTATTCCTCATTCCGGTTACGTGGACTGGCCCCGTTGTTACGCCCGTAGTATGCTCCATGCTGATGATAACCCTTGCATTGGTCATCCTTAGGCGAACGGGGAAAAACCCAACATTCAGAATTTCACCACTCTCATGGGTAATTCTAATTGCCGGAGCCATGGTTGTATTCCTATCATTTATTACCGATTACACTAGGTTTATTCTGCATAGCTTCACTTTACGGGAGCTATGGTCGTTGCCATCAAAACAAGCTCTGTTCGATTTGAGCGTACAGTACATTCCCTTTTCATTCCCATGGATGATATTTGCTGCAGGCAGTGCTGTAATAATAGCCGCAGGTATTAGAATTTTTAACGAAAACCGATAGCGTTAATAGCTAAAAAAACGTGAATGCCGTACAGGCTTCCGGCAAAAGCCGTGCAGGTTTAGTTTTCCTTATCATTCACCATCAATCTTTCATTTTTTTAAATAT
>DCDD01000069.1 GCA_002316235.1 Bacteroidales bacterium UBA1064 | reverse complement strand
GTTTGGAATTTAAGAATAAATTGCGTAACTTGTTGGTAGAACTTAAAAAAGAAGGAGTAGAATATGGAGAACAAACCAAAAGAGATATTGACTCAAGATACATCGACCCCGGTAGACGTGGAGAAATTCTTGAAGGACTGGCTGGAGATGCCGAGTTCCTACGACAAGGCGGGGGAAGTTTACGTGAGGTCGTTGAGCAGTCAAGGCAAAGACACAAAGAGTACACAGAAAGGGTAAGTGATGCCAAAAAGACTAGTATCCACTACAATGGTTCCTATCATTCCGATAACAAGGAAGGTATAGTCTGGTATATCAACCGGACCAACCCCAACCTAAGGGTGGTAACCGTGGCTACTGTGATGCAGACCGATGTTGACAAGTTGGATGCTGCAAATTTGGGCATTGCCGATTTCATCATAGTGGTTCCCGAAAGCATGACCCGAACCTACTAGTCGGTGCTTAAACGCAGGAAAATATAATTAACGTTCAGAAATACATGCATTTATTATTGTTTGGTTTCAAAAAATTCATCCCAGCTTCTTAGGTCGAGAGTGTTTATGTTTTTATTGCAGATGGCCATTAGGAATGCTGCTGCCAACCGGGCGTCGGTAATAAGCGGAATGTTGTAGTCAACCGTTGCGCGCCTTATGTCGTAATCGTTGTTCAGCTCCTCTCGTGATAGGTTTTTAGGTATGTTGATCACCAGCTCAACCTGTTTACTACCAATTAGCTCGATACTGCTAGGCTGGCTGTCCTCATCGGGCCATGCCACCGGAATAGTGTTTACGTCATTTTCGGCAAGGAATTTGGCAGTGCAACGAGTGGCATAGATAGTAATGCCGCAACGCTCAATTAGTCGTAAAGGTTCTACTAAGGCCAGCTTCGACCGTAATGGTCCCGACGAAACGAGAATGGATTTTTGCGGTACTCGGTAGCCCACCGAAAGCATCGATTTCAGAAGGGCATCGTCAAAATCGGTTCCCAAACAGCCAACCTCTCCGGTTGAGGCCATCTCAACGCCCAGTACCGGATCGGCCTTTGAAAGACGGCTAAATGAGAACTGCGACGCTTTTATGCCCACATGGTCAAGTTCAAACATGGAAGGAGGTAGGTAGCCGGGTGTCCGACCCAGCATGTACTCCGTTGCAGCCTCAACAAAGTTGAAGCCCAAAACTTTTGAGACAAATGGGAAGCTCCTGCTTGCTCTCAGGTTGCACTCAATCACCTTGACCTCGTTGTTCAGTGCAAGCAGCTGCATGTTGAATGGGCCTGTAATCATCAGCTCCTTAGCTATTGCCCTGGCAATTTTTCGGATTCGACGGATGGTTTCAAAGTATAGCTTCTGCGGTGGAAAAACCAGGGTTGCGTCACCGGAGTGCACACCTGCAAATTCAATATGCTCCGAAATGGCGTCGAACATCACCTCCCCGTTGTTGGCCACGGCATCGAATTCTATTTCCTTGGCACCCTCGATGAATTCGCTTACGACAACCGGGTGGGTTTTGGATACATTAGCCGCCAGAACGAGGTAGTGACGAAGCTCATCGGCGTTGGAAACTACATTCATCGCCGAGCCCGACAGCACGTAGGATGGACGTATGAGAACCGGGAAGCCCACCTCGTCAACAAAACGTTCAACCTCCTCGAGGGTGGATAGCTGCTTCCATCGGGGCTGGTCGATGTGCAGCATGTCGAGCATTTCGGAGAACTTTTGCCGATCTTCAGCCCTATCTATGGATTCGGGCGAAGTTCCCAATACTTTTACTCCTGCATTATGAAGCCTCATGGCCAGGTTATTGGGGATTTGGCCTCCCATGGAGACCATTACACCAATAGGTTTTTCTAACTCAATGATGTCCATAACCCGTTCAAACGTTAGCTCATCAAAGTACAGCTTGTCGCACATGTCGTAGTCGGTGCTAACCGTTTCGGGATTGAAGTTGATCATTACTGCTCTGTAGCCAAGCTTCCTTATTTTGCCGGCTGCACTTACCGTGCACCAGTCAAACTCAACAGAGCTGCCAATCCGGTAGGCTCCCGAACCAAGTACAACTATGGTTCGGTTGCTTTGGTTAGGTGATGTGTCGTTTTCAATACCATGATAGGTCAGGTAGAGGTAATCCGTTTCGGAAGGATATTCGGCTGCCAGCGTGTCTATTTGCTTGGCCACAGGAACAATACCAAGTTGTATCCTGTGGTATCGTACCACTTGCTGGCGGGTTTCGATATCATCTGGACCAGGATTGTATATCAGCCTGGCCAGCTGAAAGTCGGAAAAGCCAAACTGCTTCACCTCAAGCAGGGTTTCCCTATCCAGCATTTCAACTGATGCAACCTGCATCAGCTTTTTCTCAAGGGTAATGATTCCCTGCATTCTTCCGAGGAACCACCTGTCAATATTTGTCAGCTCGTGAACTTTTTCAACCGTCCACCCCAGCTCCAATGCTTCGGCAATGGCAAAAATTCGCATATCGGTAGGGTGGACCAGGGCCTCTTCCAGGTTGGGAAAGTTGAGCTTTGTGTTGGCCACCAGCCCGTGCATGCCCTGTCCAACCATCCTGAGACCCTTCTGAATGGCCTCCTCAAAGGAGCGGCCAATGGCCATTATCTCTCCTACACTTTTCATGGATGAGCCTATTTCGTGGCTGACGCCCGAAAACTTATTCAAATCCCATCGGGGAATTTTTACGACGATGTAATCCATTGCAGGTTCAAAACAGGCAGTGGTAATGGCTGTTACAGGGTTTTTAAGCTGATGAAGGCCGTAGCCCAACCCGAGTTTTGCAGCAATAAAGGCAAGTGGGTAGCCTGTTGCCTTTGAGGCAAGTGCTGACGAGCGCGACAGACGGGCGTTTACCTCAATTACACGATAGTCCTCACTTTTCGGATCGAGGGCAAACTGAACGTTGCACTCCCCAATAATGCCAAGATGTCTTATGATTTTAATGGAAAGTGAGCGTAGCTTGTGGTATTCAGCGTTGGTAAGGGTTTGCGAGGGTGCAACTACAATACTTTCACCAGTATGGATACCCAGGGGGTCGAGGTTCTCCATGTTGCAAACGGTGATGCAGTTGTCGAAGCGGTCGCGAACTACCTCATACTCCACCTCCTTCCATCCCCATAGCGATTCCTCAACAAGAATCTGAGGGGAGTATGAAAAGGCATTAATGGAAAGCTCCCGGAGTTCTTCAGCGTTTGAGCAGAAACCGCTTCCCTGACCTCCCAATGTGAATGCCGACCGAACTATAAGCGGAAAACCAATTTTTTCGGCGGCCTGTAGTGCATCATCAAGGCATCTTGCTGATTGGCTGCGGGGCGTGCTAACATTAATTTGTGAGAGTTGTCTGGCAAACAGCTCCCTGTCTTCTGTGTTGATGATGGTTTCAACTGGTGTTCCTAGCACCTGAACGTTGTGCTTAGCAAGAAATCCTGTTTTGAAGAGCTCAATTCCACAGTTCAATGCTGTTTGACCTCCAAACGATAAAAATATTCCGTCAGGGCGCTCCTTTTCAACCACCCGCTCTACAAAGTACGGAGTTACCGGTAGAAAGTAAACCCTATCGGCAACTCCCCAGCTGGTTTGAACGGTGGCAATATTAGGATTTATCAGTATGCTTTTAACCCCCTCCTCCCTCAGGGCTTTTAGTGCCTGCGATCCGCTGTAGTCAAACTCTCCGGCTTCGCCGATTTTAAGGGCTCCCGAGCCAAGCACCAGTACTTTATGATATTTGCTGTTCATACGGTTACTTGTTGATTTGTTTATGCTTTACCATCAACTGAAGAAATTCGTCAAATAGGAATTCAGTATCGTTTGGGCCTCCCGACGCTTCGGGATGAAACTGCACTGCAAATATTGGTTTAGATTTGTGCCTGATGCCCTCACAAGTTCCGTCGTTGGCATTCTCAAAAAGCACGTCCCAGTCGTCCGAAAGGGTTGAGGAGTCAATTGCAAAGCCATGATTTTGCGAGGTAATGAAGCACCTGTTTGTTCCCTTAAGAATTACAGGTTGGTTGTGGCTTCTGTGTCCAAAGGGAAGTTTATAGGTGTCAGCGCCGGATGCCAAAGCCAACAGCTGATTCCCCAGGCATATACCCATAATTGGCCTATTACTTTTCATTGCCTTTTGCAGAACCGCAATTGTGGCAGTGTTCATTTTTGGATTTCCCGGTCCGTTGGATATGAACAGGCCATCGTAATCTTCATCGGTGTAATCGTAATCGTAGGGAACTCTTACCACCGTTGTGTTGCGTTGCGTTAAACATCGGATAATGTTGTTTTTTACCCCGCAATCCACCAGAACTACCCTGTACTCCCCATTTCCATAGATTTCTTTTTGAACTACCGTGACTTGGGCCACCAGGTTTTCGGAGTTTGGGTCGTGCCATTCCACATCGTTTAAAGCCAATATTTTAGCCAGCATGCTACCCTTCTCCCGTATTTTACGGGTTAAAGCTCTTGTGTCGATGCCGGCAATTGCAGGAATTCGGTATTCAGCAAGCCAATCGCCAAGACTTTTGGCGGCATTCCAGTGGCTGAAATCCTCATTATATACCGATACAACCAGCCCAGATATTTGAACTCTATCTGATTCCCAGAACCTATGTAGATTTCCCTCGGTTATTCCTTCCGGGACGCCGTAGTTTCCAACCAACGGGAAGGTGGCAATTAGTATTTGTCCACGGTAGGAGGGATCGGTAAGACTTTCGGGATAACCGTTCATGGCGGTGTTGAATACGGCCTCACCTGCAGTGCTGCAGAAATACCCAAAGGAGTAGCCGGAATACTCGCTCCCATCTGCCAGCACCAGCTTTACTTTTTGCTTATTCATAGATAGTTTTAGCTGTTTAGTTATTTAGCGATGTGGTTTTTGCAGCTGCAGCTACCGCCAACTGTTGGGTAAAAAAAAAAGTCTGCCGGAATGGGCAGACATTCATTACAAAAGCATGTTGAATTTTCAAATCCTGTGTGCTTACTGCTGAGTATTATTCTATCAACCTGAAACATATAGCTGCGTTTTACGGAGTAAAAGTAAAAGAAATCTTTGAAATATATAGCCACCCCTTAAATTGCAAACTCATATTTTGCTACAATACTGGTAAACAGCTACATGGATCAATTAAACCTTTCTAAGAAAATGATGCAATTCAAATCCAATTTCACATGAATTAATTGGTTCAGAATGGTATGGATTTTATGAACTTCTAGTGAATCCTTACACTTATAATTGGTTCTTTCAGGTTCCCTCGTTCTTGCACATATACAAATATGCTGTCTTCCGCCTTAACCTTGAGGTTTAGCTGCCAGCCATAGGAGTACTCGTTGAAAAACTCATAGTTTTTCGGAACTTAAAGGCTGCCCAATCATACCCCATTTTGAGCCGTGTAAGCAACCGTGTAGGTTGGCGCATAGTCGTTTACCTGAACGGTAAATGTAGCGTTGTTTTTGTAGCATGATGCCAAACTCAAGGTAACAACCACAAAAAGTAATATCAATGGCTTTCTCATGGCGCTAACCTATTTAGTTAGTCGACGATAATAGCAGGTAAATTTCTTGGAATTTTCTCAAAAATATTAACCACCAAATCAAGTCCTTACGCAGTGGCATGCCACATCGGTTCATTCTACTGAACATACAGCAACATTCACCTTATAGAATAGCTACTAACATGGGTTTTGAGAATATAGGCAACAACGGTAGCTAATTGAGTTGATATCAGCCCTGCAGAGGAGCTCCTGTTTTTGTAATTGTTTTTTCCTGCAGCTGGTTGGTAAAGCAGTAATCGGGAATATCCCTAAGGTTGATGCGTGAGCTCATGGCCTCGGCATAGGCGCCGCACGAAAGTACCTCCAGCACGTCGTTTCGCTGGGTTACAGGCATCAAAACGTTAGTTCCAAGAATATCGGTTGACTCACACAACGGGCCAACCACCTCGTAGCGTTCCATTTTGGAGCTGCTGGTGCTGGTGTTCACTATTCTGTGGTAGGCGCCGTAAAGCGCAGGGCGGATAAGGGCGTTCATTCCAGCATCCACAATGGCAAAATTCTTACTACCCATTTTTTTTGTGTAGAGAACCCTGGTTACAAGCTTGCCGCACTGGCCCACCAACGAGCGCCCCAGCTCGAAGTGAATGCTTTGCCAGGAGTTCCTGTTAAGGTTCCGTGCAAAAACATCAAAGTAATTCATAAATGGAGGGATAAGCTCTGAATCAGGATTCTGGTAGTTTATTCCCAACCCTCCGCCCAGGTTGAGGTAGGCAGGCTCACCATTGGCGTAGAAGTCGTGTTGAAGCTCATTTACTCTTTGTGCCAACTCCTCAAACACGTTCATTTCGGTGATTTGCGAACCAATATGAAAGTGAAGCCCAAAGAGGTTAAGGTTGCTGTAGCGGTCAAAATTTTTTATAATTCGCCTTGCCTCTTCCACCGTAAGCCCAAACTTATTGGCCATGGTTCCGGTAGTGATATGCTTGTGGGTGTGGGCATCAACGTTGGGATTTACCCTAAGGGCCACGTTGGCGGTTGTTTGCATGGCGCTTGCAATTTTTTGAATGGTCATTAGCTCCTGAACCGATTCGCAGTGTATGCAGTATATGCCCCTGGCTATGGCCAGCTCAATTTCCTCATCGGTTTTACCTACACCGGCAAACACAATGCCTTTAGGGTTAAACCCACCCGATAGTGCCGCGGAAATCTCATTACCGCTCACGCAATCGGCACCGAGTCCGTACGATGATATTTCGTTGAGTATTACCGGATTGGCATTTGCCTTCACCGCATAGTGTAGGGTGTAGCCATATTTGTTAGCTTCTCTTGTTGCTGCATCGAGTGTTTGTCTTAAAAGCTGCAGGTCGTACTGGTAGTAAGGTGTCTTCATGGTGTGCTAGTATGAAATTGTATTCGCCGTCTGTTCAAGGTTAACATCTACATCTGTATCAACAATCTCCTGCAGCAGCTGCAGGGTTCTGGTCATTGATTGGGAATCAACCAGAATCGAAATGCTGTTGCTACTTCCTCCGTATGATATCATCCTGATGGGAATTTCGTGCAGTGCATTGAAGATTCGGGCTGCATAGCCCTTGCGGTTGGCTCCAAAATCGCCAACAATGCATACTATAGTTTGGTCATAGGTACATTCAACCGTTGAAAATTCTGCCAGCTCGTTAGCAATACCCTGTAGGTTGGAGCAATCGTCAATGGTTAGCGAGATAGAAACCTCAGAGGTGGCAATCATGTCAACAGGAGTTTTGTAACGGTTGAACACCTCGAATACATGGCTAAGAAACCCGTATGCCAGCAGCATTCTCGACGATTGGATGGTAATGGCGGTTATGCCTTTTTTAGCAGCTATGGCCTTAATTCCTTTTGGTATATAGACCGAGTCGATAAGGGTTCCGGGGTCGTCGGGTTGAAGGGTATTCTTCAGCACCACGGGGATATTCTTTTCGCTGCAGGGTTGGATGGTTGACGGGTGTAGTATTTTCGCACCGAAGTAGGCCAGCTCGGCAGCTTCTCCGTACGATAGGTGCCTAATTGGTTTGGTGTTAACCACGTGGCGGGGGTCGTTGTTACGAAGCCCATCAATGTCTGTCCAAATCTGCACCTCTTCCGAATCCGCTACATTTCCTATTATTGCGGCGGTATAGTCGCTTCCACCTCTACCCAGGTTATCGGTTTGGCCCTTGGCATTCCTACAGATAAATCCTTCGGTAATGAATACCCGGGTAAAGGAATTGGCTTTGATTAATCGTTCCAGGCTCTGGGAAATGTAGAAGTAGTCGGGTTCTCTCTCCCTGTCAATCCTCATAAACTCTAAAGCAGGAAGGTAGGTTGAGCGGATTCTGTTTTCTGTGAGGTAGAGGTGGAACAAACCCGTGGAAAGCTGCTCGCCTAGGGCAACTATTTCAAGCGCAACTTTTTTTGTAGGCGGACAACCAAGCTTTCTGTAAAGCTCGGCAAACATATCATTAGTAAACTTTTCTCCTCTATTCCTGAAAACCGGCGAATTGAAAAGCTCGTGAGATGTTTCCATGTATCTTGCTTCGAGCTGTTTGGCCTGTTCTATCGCCATGCTAACATTTCCACTACTACTATGGTTAGCTATCTCAACCAAGGCATTCGTGGTTCCCGCCATGGCCGATAGCACCACGATGCAGGGTTCTGCTTCAGGTAGCAGCTGCGCTACTTTCCTTATTCGTTGGGCATCCCCAACCGATGTTCCACCAAATTTGAGTATTTTCATTTCTGTGCTTTTAGGATTTAAAAAATAAAAAAAGGCCTGCATTGTTTGCAGGCCTTTTAATCGCTTAGTTTTTAGTATATTACCACAAAGTGTACTTTACATGCGAGAGTAAGACCTGCAACGGCACTCGTTTTATGCTCATAGATTTACGCATCATGCCTTTATGGAGCATCATGTTCATTTTTATGCTATTGCGGGTCGTTTTATTCATGGTGACGTGGAAAATTCGGTTTCATTTTCCGCCGTAAATGTATATAATTTCTAATAAAGTTTTCCCGGTAGATTTTTTTTCTGATGAATGGGATGGCATTTTGGGGAGTTTTTCAATAATGCTTACTTTTGCTACCACAAAGGGTTAGCAGGATATGGCGGATTTTTTATAATGCTTTTGCCGGCAAATGCTTCCTTGGTAAAATTTGCAACGTTATTGGTGGGTCGGTGTAGCCATTTTTTTGCTGACAAATGCCGACAACCCATTTTGCTAACAGAAAAATGGTATGGTACTGATGCCTCCGTAGTTAAGGAGGTTGATTTAATTCTGAATGTATATCACATAAATTCAAGTGCTTAACTAATTATATCACAGTGAAAATTTCCTACAGCTGGCTTAAACAGTACGTTGATACTGATCTGGCACCGGAGCGTGTTTCTGAAGTAATCACCTCTACTGGATTGGAGGTAGATAGCATGGAGCGCATAGAAGCTATTAGGGGTGGCCTTGCCGGAGTAGTGGTGGGGGAGGTGCTGACTTGCGATAAGCATCCCGATGCCGACAAGCTTAGCGTTACAACAGTTGATGTTGGAGAACAAAAGCCCCTTTGCATAGTTTGCGGGGCACCTAATGTGGCAAAAGGTCAGAAGGTACTGGTGGCAACCATTGGCACGACGCTTTACTTTAGCGGAGGTGAGGTTACCATTAAAAAGGCGAAGCTACGTGGTGTTAGCTCCGAGGGGATGATTTGTGCCGAGGATGAATTGGGACTTGGAACTTCGCACGAAGGGATAATGGTTTTGCCCGGAGATACCCCTGTTGGGATGCCGGCTCGTGAGCTATTTAAGCTCGACGATGATTACGTTTACGAAATTGGGCTTACACCAAATCGCATTGATGCTGCATCGCACTATGGTGTAGCCCGAGATTTGGCTGCATACCAGGCTTTTCATAGCAATACCGATACTAAGGCTGTTAAGCCAGACGTGTCTGGTTTTAGCATTGATAGCAAAAGTTTGACTATCCCTGTTGAGGTGGTGAATACATCGGCCTGCCGTCGCTACTCGGCCATTACAGTAAGTAATGTTACTGTTGCGCCATCGCCCGAATGGCTCCAGAAAAGGCTAAAGTCCATAGGCATAAATCCCATCAACAACATTGTTGATGTTACCAACTATGTGCTCCACGAGGTGGGACAACCGCTGCATGCGTTCGATGCCGATGCCATTACCGGAGGAAGGGTGGTGGTGCAAACGCTGGCAGAGGGAACCCCATTCATCACCCTCGATGGGGTTGAACGTAAACTTTCTGCCGACGACCTCATGATTTGCAATGGCTCCGAACCCATGTGCATTGCCGGTGTGTTTGGTGGGCTGTCTTCGGGAATTACGGCTAAAACCACCAGGGTGTTTATTGAGAGCGCATGTTTTAACCCGGTTTACGTAAGGCGAACAGCCCGCAAACACGGACTTAGCACCGATGCCTCGTTTCGATACGAACGTGGAACAGACCCCAACATTACCATTTGGGCGCTAAAGCGTGCCGCCATGCTCATCAGAGAGGTAGCTGGTGGCCAAATTTCATCCGATATAGTTGACGTGTATCCCGAACCTTTAGATCATTTTAGGGTAGAGTTCAACGTTGATAGTGCCTGTCGGCTTATTGGGATGAGGATACCCAATGACCAGATTGAAAGGATTCTGACCTCTCTTGAAATTTCAGTCATCGAAAAAAACGATTACCACTGGGTGTTGGCCGTGCCTACCTATAGGGTTGATGTTACCAGGGAGGCCGATGTTGTGGAGGAAATTCTCAGAATTTTCGGGTACGATAATGTGGAAATTCCCGAAAAGGTCAGCAGCACTCTGAATTTCTCCAAAAAGCCCGATAACTTTACCATGCAGAGCATTGCCTGCGGCTTCCTTACCGGAAATGGTTTCAACGAAATTATGTGTAACTCACTAACCAAAAAGGATTACTACGAAAAATTGACTACCTATCCCGCCCGTAGCTCGGTTGAAATACTAAACCCGCTGAGCAGCGACTTGAACGTGATGCGGCAAACCCTCCTATTTGGGGGAATGGAGAGCATTCAGCGGAACACCAACTACAGGAGGCCCAACCTTAAGTTGTTTGAATTTGGGAATTGCTATCGGTATAATGCCGATTTGGCGGATGTTACCAATCCGCTCGACCGGTACAGCGAATCGTTCAGAATTGCAATGTGGATGACCGGCTTAATGGAACCCGAACACTGGATGGATAAGCACAATTCCGTTAACTTTTATCATCTAAAAGCTTTTGTTCACGCTCTGCTTGCACGTTTTGGGCTTGATGTCGATACCCTTAGCCATACCGAAGCTCCTAGCGATCTTTTTAGCTATGGCTTAAGCTACTTAAGCGGAAGCGCCCCTGTGGCTTCTTTTGGGCTTATAAGCAGCTCCATTGCCGATAGCTTCGACATTAAGGCAGAAGTTTTCTTTGCTGAAATAGAGTGGAGTGCACTTCTTACGAAGCTTGGTGAAACAAAAATAAGCTTTCGCGAGTTACCAAAGTATCCTGAGGTACGCCGCGATTTGGCCTTGCTTCTCGACAACAGCGTTAGCTACGAACAGGTAAGAAAGTTGGCTTTTGCCACCGAGCGTAAGCTGCTGCGGCAGGTTACACTTTTTGATGTTTACCAGGGCAACAACCTGCCACAGGGTAAAAAATCTTATGCCGTTAGCTTTATACTACAGGACGAGACTAGGACGCTTACCGACGAACAGATTGATGCTACCATGAAGCGGCTAGTTGATGCCTATGCCAAACAGCTGGGTGCGCAGCTGAGGTAACCGTTAGAAAAAAGGATAAAGGATAAAGGGTAAACTTGTCCTCCTGCTTGCGGATTCACCCTTCGACAGGTGTTGCAGTGAGTAGTTCGGCTGGCTCACTATAACATTTGTCGAACTGCTCAGGGTTCAGACTTGTCCGCCTACTGTCGGACTTTAGCCCCGAAGGGGCGGAAT
>DCDD01000151.1 GCA_002316235.1 Bacteroidales bacterium UBA1064 | reverse complement strand
TAAGGGAATTGAAGTAGCCCTGGAACCCGTACCCATCGAAATATTTGAAATGGAGATGTTAAGCTTTGAGCCCCCATTGCTAACCCTAAGAATATGCTGTAGCAAGGGAACATATATTAGAGCACTGGCCCGTGACATTGGTGTTGCGCTTGGCTCCGGGGCGCATCTTGTGGCCCTACGGCGAACTGTAAGCGGTGATTTTAGAATATCCGAAGCCCTGTCCATTCAGGAGCTGGAAAAAATATTTTCAAGCCCCATGCAACAAACTTAAAAATGGCACGTATAACGTGGGACTGTTTGTTGCATAATTATTTTCCCCTACAATAAAAGTTTAAGCTTTAGCAGCTGCTCAAGGCATGAGATTCGGGGAAAAACGTCCTAAGAATTAACCGTCCAACAATATGAAGCTATCACAGTACAAGTACAACCTGCCACAGGATTTGATCGCCAAGTTTCCTACCGAAAATCGCGACGAGTCACGTTTAATGGTGCTTAACCGGAAAAATCATAAAATTGAGCACCGCATTTTTAAGGATGTGATTGATTACATTGACGAGAACGACGTGGTGGTGTTCAACAATACCAAGGTTTTCCCGGCACGGCTTTATGGCAATAAGGAAAAAACCGGAGCGGAGATTGAGGTATTCCTCCTGCGGGAGTTGAACCGCGAGCAGCGGCTATGGGATGTACTGGTTGATCCTGCCCGAAAAATCCGTATTGGAAATAAGCTGTACTTCGGTGATGATGATATTTTGGTGGCTGAGGTTATTGACAACACCACCAGCAGGGGGAGAACGCTGCGGTTCCTCTTCGACGGCCCCTACGAAAAATTCAAGGAAACTCTCTATAAGCTAGGCGAAACACCTTTACCCAAGTTTATAAGAAGGGAGGTTGTCCCCGAAGACAGGGAACGCTATCAAACTGTTTACGCCAAGCATGAGGGAGCAGTAGCTGCTCCTACTGCAGGCCTGCACTTCAGCAAGCAGCTGCTCAAGCGTATGGAGATAAAGGGAATTAATTTCGCCGAAATCACCCTTCATGTAGGGCTGGGCAACTTCCGCTCGGTTGATGTGGAAGACCTCACCAAGCACAAAATGGACTCCGAACAGATCAACATTCCCGAGGAAGCCGCCGAGATTATAAACAGGGCAAAGCAAAACCACCACAGGGTTTGCGCGGTTGGAACTACTGTACTACGCACGCTTGAAAGTTCCGTTACCACCAGCGGACAGCTGAAACCATTTAGCGGATGGACCAACAAGTTCATTTTCCCTCCCTACGAGTTCAGCATCCCCGACATGCTCATCACCAACTTCCACCTGCCCCAGTCAACCCTCATGATGATGGTCTCTGCATTCTCGGGCTACGACTTCCTGATGGAGGCCTACAAGCTGGCCATTAAGGAGAAGTACCGCTTTGGAACCTATGGCGATGCCATGCTCATCATTTAGGCGGACAGTAAGAAGCTAAACGAGCCCAACAACCAACAGCCGTCTGTGTAAAATGGACGGCTGTATTTATACTTCTTTGCTCTAGTTGTCGGCCACTTAGACGTTTATTGGTGTTTTGCTATGATTTGGTGCAATTAGCCCTAAAGCGGGTAGCCGTACTTCCGGAGTTTTTCCATGTTTACCCACCGCGCCAGCTCCCTGTTGCCCATCCTGAACCGCTCGTCTATCCAGCTATGGACACCCTTGTCTAATGTAAAAGGGCGAGGGGTGAAAAAGGATTTGTCAAGCATTTGTGTAACCGATAACAGAACTCGGTAAAGGCGGGGTATTGAAAAAAAATAATGTTTAAACACGGTGTTTTTTAAGGTAAAATGATTAGAAAATCTCATGAGGCTAACCGAAAAGGTTGAAAGTTTAATATTTTGCGGCTCAAAGTTCAAGTGGGTGCTTGTTGACAGGTTAAAATCCCTGCTAAACTGATCGATAAATCCTTCGGGGTTAGCCTTAAAATCCTCGAATAAGCAAACATGAACATTCTCACTCCCAAATAGCCGGGCATACAGCTCAACTATTTTGTTGTACTGGAACAAATCGGGATTGAAGAGATGGTAATCATGGAATGGCCTTGTAAACTTTCTGTAAATTCCCATGTATTTTTTAACTGAGTATGTGCCTCCCGATTTGATGTAGTGGCCATAAACCGATTCGAGTGCAGAGTGCTGGTTGCGAATAAAGATGATGATGGAGGCCTCGCCAAAGGTTTCCTTCAGCCGGTTGGCCATCATGCAAACGTACTCACCCGAACCGAAGCCTATGTCGAGTCCCCCGAGGATTATCTCATCGCAAATCACTAGCCGTTTTCCATCAGTTGTGCTAACAAAATGTTCGAGGGTTTCAACAGGAGAGTAATCAAAAATATTCTGAAAGGCTAACCATTTAAAAACATCCTTCCGATGAATAAAAAAAATACCGTTAACCCTGGGGTAAAATTCATTTTGAAACCACTTGGTGGCTGTTTTGGGATATCCAATATGAAGAATAGTGTTTATTGGTTCCATTTGCTTACAAGTAATAGCCATGGTGGTTTAACCTTTCCAATCCAACCCTGTTGGCCAGTCTTCTGTTCGACTCGCTGTAAAAATCGTGTAGCTTCAATTTATCTTTGGGTTTTAGCATTTTATCTTCCGAAAGGAAATTTCCAAATAGTGGCAAGGGATTAATAAACTTATAAATTCCTTTCCCTACCGAGGTCATTCCTGGTACATGAATTATGTATCGCTTTAGCCCTATGGGTTTTTTATAGAAATGATTTACCAGAAAAAGCAATGGTATAATCATTCTTCGTAATCCTACATTTTCCGGTTTTAGTGAAATGGAATTCATGTCGACCACCAAGCCAAGGTCATTGTTCAAGCTGGTTAAAAAACCATTACTATCCTCCTTAAAATCCTCATAAAAATAAACCCTAACCTGTTTTTCTCCGAAAAGATTATCGTAGAACTCAACCATCCTGTCGTAATAGAGGTGTTCCGAACAAAAAACATCACCGGAGTAAAGCCATCGCCTGAACCCGTAGGTTCCACCATTCTTAAGGTATTGCTGGTAGGCAGAGCAAATCAGGGACTGCTGCCTACGTATAAAAACAACAATAGTAGCATCGGGAAAAGTTGCATGGATTTTCTGGGCTACCCCGGCAGAGTAGTACCCATGGTGCCAATGTGCATTAATTGCAGTTGTAATAAATTCGGAACTTAGCAGTAGATTCCCATCCTTACTATTAGCCAGCAGCTCCATTCTGGTATTTTGGGCATTGAAGGTAAAAAAATCTGTATCGATAAAAAGTTTGTTGACCTCCAAAAAGGATATGTAGTTAAAATTCTTGATATTAGGAAAATAACGCTTCTGCAACCATGTGGTGGCAGTTTTTGGGTATCCAATATGAACGATAACAGGCATGATTTTGACCAGCATATAATTTGAATAGGTAAAAATACCTCATTTCTCATATCTTTTAAATAAATTGCACGTAATTGAATGGCAAATAGT
>DCDD01000066.1 GCA_002316235.1 Bacteroidales bacterium UBA1064 | reverse complement strand
GGTGTAGATTTAAGGTAATCGCGAATCACACTGCGGAGAATGCCGTTACCTTTCCCATGAAGTATTCTTACCCTTCCGAAGCCAAGCATTACGGCATCGTCAACTAGATTTTGTACAGTTTCAAGAGCCTCATCAGCTCGTGCTCCACGGATGTCAATATCGGATTTGAAGTTGAGGCGGCGCTTGTAGGTATCGAAACCCGTTCCAACCTGAGGCTGGGTTACAGCCTTGTTGGCATTCCTATACTCCGCTGTTGATATCCTTTGCACCCTTTCCAGGTTTACCATGCTGATAAGGTTGCCCACGGCAACCGATACATTTTGGCCCGACAGGCCTACCACTTCTCCCAGTAGGTCGCTTCCGATAATTTTTACCCTATCGCCAATTGTCAATGGAGGGGATGCTACAGGTTCTGTTCTGCTGCTTGCTGCCGGTTCTTTTGCTTTTCTATGCAACGCCCTTTTTTCTTGTTTTTGTTTGATGCGCTCCATCTTTCGCTCTACCTCGTCGTTAAGGTTATGGGCAGCTTCGTCAACCTGCTGCTTAAACTGCTCTAGCTCCTGACGGGCTTTGCGGGTTTCCTCCTTTTGTGCATTCGATTCTTTAATAATCCTTATGGTGTTTTCAATTTTCCTATTGGTCTCAGCTAGTAGCTCCTGTGCATTTTTTTTTGCAGCAGCCAGAATCTCCTTACGCTGGCTGGCTAGCTCTTCGAGTTCCCTGGTCAGCTGTGCTTCTTCTGCTTCCGCTTTTTTGCTGGCCAGACGAATGCTTTCCCTTTTTTTCTCCCAGTACCGCTTATCGCGTGAGATTTCACGTAAATGTTTTTCAAAGGTAACATAGTCATCGCCTACCTTTGCCGTAGCCTCGTTTATAATGCTGTCCGGTAGGCCAATCTTTCGTGCAATTTCAAATGCGTAGCTGCTACCCGGTTTGCCAATTTCCAGCTTAAATAGGGGTTCTATACGGGAGCTGTCAAAAAGCATGGCGCCATTTACAATTCCACGAGTGCTGGCGGCAAAATGCTTCAGGTTGGAGTAGTGGGTGGTAATTACACCGTAGGTTCCGGCATTGGCAAAGCCCTGAAGGATTGCCTCGGCTATTGCTCCTCCTGCCGACGGCTCGGTGCCCGACCCAAACTCATCGATGAGAATGAGTGTTTCAGGTGTGGCATTTTTCAGGAAATACTTCATGTTTAGCAGGTGGGAGCTGTAGGTGCTGAGGTCGTTCTCCAGCGATTGCTCATCGCCAATATCTATGAAGATTTTGCGGTATAAGCCCATTTCTGAATTTTCCAATACGCAGGGCAGAAAACCGCATTGCAGCATGTACTGGAGTAGGCCAACGGTTTTGAGGCATACTGATTTACCGCCCGCATTTGGGCCGGAAATCAGAAGTATTCTCTCTTCGGATTTAAGTTCAATATCCAGCGGGACGATTTCCTTTCCTTCGCGTTTCAAGCTCAGCTGCAGTAGTGGGTGCTTGGCTTGTCGGAGGTAGGTGCCGGTGGTCTCCTTGATTATGGGCTTTGCACCCTGATACTCAATGGCAAATAGGGCTTTAGCTCTAATAAAATCAACCATTCCCATAAAATCGTATGCTCCAAGCAGCTCGGGAAGATAGGGGCGAATACTATCGGAGAACTCAACCAGTATTCGAACAACCTCGCGGCGTTCATCGTACTCCAGCTCCCTTATTTCGTTGTTCAGCTCTACCACCTCAACCGGTTCAATAAAAACCGTTTTGCCTGTTGATGATTCGTCGTGAACTATTCCCTTAAGCTTACGCTTATTAGCCGCTGCAACCGGAATAACCACCCTGCCCTCCCTAACCGAGGGTGAGGCGTCCTGTTCAATAATGCCCTGGTCGCGAGCTGATCTCAGAATGGTTTGCACCAGCTTTGAAACGGATGATTGTTTTGATGTTATAGCCGAGCGAATTTGGGCCAGCTGTGGAGAAGCGTTGTCTTTAATTCTTCCAAACTTGTCGAGTAGGGCGTTTATGCGCTCCACTACGGTGGGGTAATAGGCTACGTTTTTGGCCAGCTCCCAGATGGCGGGATACCTGTCGGTAAATTTTTTAAAGAAGCTAAGAAGCGCCCGAATGGTTTCCAGCGAGGTGCGAAGCTTTAGTAATTCCGACTCATCGAGCCATGCGCCCTGAGCCGCTATTTTCCTTAGCGATGGGGTTAAATCGTAGAAATGATCCACAGGGAAGCCTTCCTCCATCAGGCAGATGGATTTCATCTCATCAACCTGCGCCAGCCAGGTTGATATCAGGCTGTAGTCTGTTGAAAACTGAACAGATTCAACATGTTGCAAACCAATTGGGCAGAGGCAGCGCCCAGCCACCAGCTCCCTTACCCTGTCAAATCCCACTTTTTGCTCAAAGCTGTCGGGGTAAATGCCCTGCATTACATTATTTTCCTTTTATGTAGAGGTAAAAAACAAGGATTAAAAAACCAACTGTAACCTGCTGCAAAGTTACAAAAATGTTGCAGGCTTAAG
>DCDD01000039.1 GCA_002316235.1 Bacteroidales bacterium UBA1064 | reverse complement strand
AATCTCGCAAATATCGGCAACGCCAGGGCCCTTTGATTCGCCAACAAGCGCAAGCCGAATGGTATTCATAACTTTACCCATACCATAGCCCTTTTCTCCAATCAGCTCCTTTACCGATTGCTCAATGTTGAGCGCTGTCCATGTTGAAATTCCGGATAGCTTTTCTACCAGGATATTCATCATCACGGAAGAATCATTGTTCCAAAACTTGGCAACCGTTTGGCTATTGTAGTTCAGTGGCCTTTCAAAAAAGAAGCTGGTTTGGCCCCAAAGCTCATGAATAAAATTGACTCGCTCCTTGACCAGCCCAACAATTCGGACAAGTTTGTCCATTTGAACCTGAACGCCATACTGCTCCAAAATAGGCATAAAAAGGTTGGCAACCTCATCGTTGCCCTTGCGGATTAAGTACTGGTGGTTGAACCACTTTGCCTTCTCGGGATCGAATCGGGCACCGGACTTATTTACCCGCTCGAGGCTGAAAATTTGAATTAGCTCCTCCATATTGAAGAGCTCCCTTTCTGTTCCCGGATTCCATCCAAGCAGGGCAAGCAGGTTGACAAATGCTTCAGGAAAATAGCCATCCTCACGGTAGCCTCTATACACCTCACCATTTTCGGCCTTCCAAAGTAGAGGAAACACAGGAAAACCCATTTTGTCTCCATCACGCTTGCTTAGCTTTCCATTACCGGTAGGTTTAAGCAGTAGGGGCAAATGGGCAAACTGTGGCATTTTGTCCTCCCATCCAAGGGCGCGGTATAACAAAACGTGCAGGGGTAGCGATGGAAGCCATTCCTCTCCTCTGATAACATGCGAAATTTCCATCAGGTAGTCATCGGTTACATTGGCCAGATGGTAGGTTGGAAGCATGTCGCTACTCTTAAACAGCACCTTATCGTCAAGCGTGGAGGTGTTAACCCTAATCTCGCCTCGAATGATGTCGTGCATGACAACCTCCTCGTCAGCAGGCATTTTATACCTAATAACCCACTGGTCGCCGCCTTCAATTCGATTGCGAACCTCATCCTCGCCTAAAGTATGCGAGTTTTCCATGGAGTTGCGGTTGGCATAATTATAGGTAAAAGCTTCTCCCCTGTTTTCTGCCTCATTGCGGAGTTTCTGAAGTGTTTCGGGTTTATCAAACGCATAGTAAGCATTTCCACTAGCCACCAGCCTATCGGCATATTGTCTGTAAATTTGCCTACGTTCGCTTTGGCGGTAGGGAGCATGAGGCCCACCCTCTTTAACTCCTTCGTCAATTTTAATTCCGCACCAGCCAAGCGCCTCGTTGATATACTCCTCGGCACCTGGTACAAACCGCTGAGAATCAGTATCCTCAATTCTAAGGATAAAATCGCCGTTATGCTGGCGGGCAAAAAAGTAGTTGAACAGGGCTGTTCTAACCCCTCCAATGTGCAACGGTCCGGTTGGACTAGGGGCAAAACGAACCCGTACTCTTCGGTTCTCCATTTCAAATTTTTTGTGAGGTCAAAATTATGAATAATAAGTGGGCTATAAACGTCAACCCGAAAAAACAAGTACAGCTGGCTACAAAAAATCTACCATTTACTTTTCCACAATGTTTTGGTAGTGCTGGTACCTTTCGAGGATTTCTTCAACATACCGTGTAGTTTCCTTACCCTTAAGACTTCCATATTTGACTACGGGATCGCCAGAAAATTGGGCCTTATTGGATATGAAGTACTCAACATTATCGTCCCAAACATTAGGGTTACGGCCATACTTTCTGGCCAAGTTACGGGCATCTATAACATGACCTATTCCGGCGTTATAAGCAGCCAGCACAAATTTAACCTCTTCTTTTTTAGGGATATTGAAGCTGCTCAGCCTGTCCTCTATCCATTTAAGGTACCCAACACCAGCCTCTATCTGCCTTATAGGCATTTCATTAAGGGCTATACCGAAATAATCGGCAGTTGTGGGCATGAATTGCATAAGACCTACTGCGCCTCTGGGTGATACGGCATTATGGTCAAAGTGCGATTCCTGATAAACCATGGAGGCTAGTAACCGCCAATCCCAACCTATCTTTTCACTATTATGTTTAAAGTATTCATCCCATTGCGAAACCTTCCCCTGGTAAACATAAAAATAGTCGTTGCTCATGCGCCGTGCCTGAAGGGGATTTTCATAATATTTTGAACGTATCCGGGCATACTTCGAGGTTGACAGGTAGTTCTCCAGCCACAAATTAATCCGCTTGAGGAGCTCGGGTGATGATTGACGAACTGCCCACGCTGTCGGTTGAAGATTACTAACTGCAATTTCGCAGCTAAGGTTACTGTAAACGGCAACCTTGACTTTGGCTTCGACTTCGTCGCAGACCACATAGTCAACCTTACCCTGCGCAACCATATCTATTAGCTGAAAAGCATCATAGCCAGGAAGCTCAACCAGGACAGTACTCCTCCCATTTTTTTCGGTAATATTCTTTAATATTTTAGCTGATACCGATCCCCGTTGAACGTAAACAATTTTTCCTGCCAACTCTTGAGAGCTGCGAATATAGGTTTGTCCTTTTTCTCCGGGTTTTGGCTGCTTCCTTTGAACTATAACCTGACGGGTTTCGCCATGGGGTAAGGTAAAGCTTAACTCCTCCATGCGTTCGGGGGTTATGGTAAGGTTGTTGGCAATTAGGTCAACTTCCCGGCTATTTAGCATTTCAATAGAGGATTGAATATCGTTCTCGGCAATGAGCTCGAGCTTTACTCCCAAAAATGAGGCAAAATCGCGTAGCATGTCGAACTGGTAGCCCATGGGCTCTCCCTTGTAAATATAATAACTTGCTGAGTTATAATCTGTTACTGCCACCAACTTACCTTCAGCCAGCACATCGGCCAAATCTCTAACCTCATGGCCTTGGTTCCTGGTAACACTATCCTGGCTTATGCAGGAAAACATTATTAGGGAAAACAAAAATAAACTCCACTTTATGCACTTGTAAACAAAAGATGACCGCATAGCTCGTCCTTTAGGGTTAAACCTGTAAAAAAGCAAAATTAGGTTAATCAACTGATAATCAGAGATGGATTTTGATAACTAGTCGTAAAACATCCACGAAACTCCAAACTTGAAAATTCGACGGTTGGCGGGATAGTGAAGCGCTGTAAAGTATTCGTTACTAAACAGGCCCTGGTTAACATGTTCGAACTTCAGAAAGATGTTGGCTCGTTTCCATTTAAAATTTGCAAACACATCGGCAAAGGGGTAGTTGCCAATTTTCTTCTCCCTTTGGTTGATGAACTGGCCGGTCGATGGGTTGTAGCTATCGGCATAAAATTTGGTTCTATAAAATACACTAATACCAAGCTGGCCAGTCAAAACATTTTTCACCAGCGGGTACTCGTAGTAAATCGATCCAAAACCTGAAAGAGTTGGTAGGCTAAGCACTTCTGAATTGGTATTCGCCTGCCAAAGCACCTTCCCAACCATGTACAACCCTCTTACTTTGAATACCTTTTGCACATAAGCAGATGTAACGGCAACATTGGAAGCCTGAGCAGGTCTGCCAGTAGTGTCAAAGTAGATATAGTTAACAACATTCGCAACATTATATCCAATTTCAAACTTGTACCGGTCAGCACCGAGCACTCCTGAAACTGTCAACCACTTCTCCCTTTCAAAATTATTGCTCCAGGCATAATGATTTGAAAAGTAATTCCTAACAAACAAATCGGGTTGCCTGTCCTGAAAAGTAATACTTCCCTTGATAAAAGGCATTTCGGTTGATTTCCACGGTGAAATAGTGATACCCCCGAATAGTAACTTTTCGTTTGAACGATAACCATTAACGTAGAACCTTAACGCACCTGAATACGACAAGTAGGGAGATTTACTAAACACTCCAACGCCCAAATGGTTGGTAGTAAGCTTATCATTACTCCTGTTATAAATAAAATCCTGAGGTGTATAGTAATAGTAGCTGCCAGTTGTGTTTGATACCCAAAATCTTAAACCAGGAACTCCAGGAAAACGGGCAAGTTGGCTAAGTTCAGCCAATAATGTTGTAGTGTAGGTTACCATATACACCGAGTCGTGTGTTCCTGCTGTACTAATAAAGAAATTTGAGTAATAAGTAGAGTCTCCTTCACTATCGGAATATACCCTGGTGTGCCGGTTAGCATCAAACACCAATTTAGACGTTAACAATGGCCTATCAACCAGCGTGTCGTTCCCATCTTCATCTTTAATCTTCTTCTTGATAGTCAGGATATCATAACCAACTACAGCAGCAAAACTTCGTTGCCTTACCTCGCTGGAAGCATTTTTCAACCTGAAAGGTACGAGTGAGGGCTCTAAAACAGTATCTACAATAAATTTATCATCAACCAGCCCTCCGTTTTCTTGGTTTCGTATGTAGGTATATCCAAAGGTTGCCTGAGCTGAAATTTTTTTCTTGTAATAGCTGGCAAATACGGAAACCATATTATTTCGCGTTAGCTGGTTTTCATATATTCCCTTGGTAGAAAAGTAGTCGTATTCCACTCCAAAATTTAAATACCTGTTGACATTTTGGGTATGAAGCACTCTTAAAATCTGTTCCGCCTCCCGTCTTTTACCGCCAGTAGAATAGAAAAGGCGGGTATGAGGGCTTCGAACGTTAAACTGCTTGTGCGATAGAATGTCGTGCTGGTAAAGCTGATAATTTTTTGAAAATAGAAAGGGTACGTCAATAGGTCTATCAAAAAAATTATCGCTTTGTATAGGCGAGCCCATATTTCCCAGGTAGGTTTGAGCGAACAAGTTGCTTTGACCAGGCAGAATCAGGTGGTTTAAAAAAAGGGAGGTATCCACAGCCGGGCATATCGACAAGTCAAACGTGTTTTTATCAATCTTCCATGCCAATGCGGTATATTTACTGCCGCCTACTCCCAGCACATCATAAATATTAGGGTAAACGACTGTCGAATCAATTTTAGAAGTTGGTACACTTTCAAAGTTAAATTTACTAAAGTTACTCTTCGTCAACCTGGAAGTATCGGTATTAGCGGTAGAATCAATTACAATACCATTACTATCGATATTATGAGAAGTAGAGTCAACAATTTGAGCCTTTAATGAACAAAAGTTGACTAAAAGAAAGCAAGTTGAAATTGTGGAGTATTTAAAGGTGGCATTAAGCATACAGGGTGCAAATATACGAAAAAAGTAATAAAAAAAGCCCCGGTCGGGGTAACCCGGCCGGGGCGGAGGTGGGGCGGCGACCTACTCTCCCGCTGTGACGCAGTACCATCGGCGCTGGCGGGCTTTACTGCCCTGTTCGGAATGGGAAGGGGTGTCCCCCGCCGCCCTAGCCGCCCAAATCCCTCCCCCCGGCGGAACGCCGGGGGGCTATGCCGTACGTGGCGGGCGAGCGAGGTGTTGGCAGCAGCCCGGATCCAGCCGGGAGCCATCGGGCTATTAGTACTGCTCGGCTTTGGCGTCACCGCCTTTACACCTGCAGCCTATCAACGTGGTAGTCTCCCACGGCCCTCACGGAGGCCTCATCTCGGGGAGGGCTTCGCGCTTAGATGCCTTCAGCGCTTATCCCGCCCGCACCTGGATACCCTGCCGTGCGGCTGGCGCCGCAACAGGTTCACCAGCGGTGCGTCCAGCACGGTCCTCTCGTACTAGTGCCAGGCCCCCTCAGGCCTCCTACGCCCACAACAGATAGGGACC
>DCDD01000191.1 GCA_002316235.1 Bacteroidales bacterium UBA1064 | reverse complement strand
CAGCATTAAGGGTTTGTAACGGCTGAACCATACCTCCGGTATAATGAAAACCTGCCCGTTGGGCAGCAGAAATTCCCTGATGTTTTTGAGGATGTTCCGCTTCAGGTAAACAAATGGAATTTCAAACCCATCGAGCTTGATTTTGCCATACAGGTCAAACCAGTCGGTGGTGGAGTCGGTTGAAATGGCCACTACAACCCCGTTGAGGTAGAAGTTCATACCCCTAACCAGTTGGGCAACGGCAAAACCTTCCGTTTTAAGCTGGTTAACATGTTGGTTGAGCCACTCCACCAAGGGGTATAGATTTTCCTTTGCATTCTCAACTGCTGCCGGTAAAAATTCGGCCTCGCTAACCCGCTGAAGGTTAAACTTTTCGGAAAGTAAGCAAATAACTCTGCTTTCCCATATTCTATTTCGGTTAAAGCGGCGAAAGGTGTACCCGTTGCCCTCTTCAACCAGCCTGACTTCGGTGTTGTAAGGGGTATTGCATAGGTAGCCCCTGTCGCCATATGAAAATTTTAGCGTTAGGCACCATCCTCCCGCCAACCTCTCCTCAAGGGTAAGGATTGCCCTTCCATCATGCTGCTCATCAACAATATTGAAGCCAACCGCCTCCACTTGCTGGTGGCGTATGGCATTCAGCACAAAAGTTTGCATGTATTTCTTTTCGGCCGATTTTGGAACCGTGATGTAGGGTTTGGATAGGAATGGAGTAAGTTTTTTACCATCAATTGCCTCAAATTGGTAAATTGTTCTGTCAATTCGAATTATGCAGGGATTGTTGGTAACCACCTCGCCGTTGGTAGTTGTGAGGTTTACTGTTCTGCCGTTGTTCATGGCCATGATGGAATACATTATCGAATCAGGGGTGAGTTCAAATCTGAACAGGGGCAAGGTTGGCTCGAGTTCAACATTCAGACGGTTTTCCTCGTAAAGATTTTTTTCTTCCTTTTTTCGCAGAAAAACAGGAGTGTCGGAGTGCGCTGCCAGCGCAACAACCTTGGCAATTCTGCGTTCAACGTAGGAGTGAACATGACTGTTTAGCTGTTCACTTCGGGTCAGGGAGTCCAGAAATTCTGCCACCGATTTTGCCTGTTTGTCAAAGTACTTCTGCAGGGCCTTGTCGGAAATTTGCTGCAGCTGCTGAAGCATATCCTTCTGAATGGGTGATACAATGTCTTCAAGGTCTGATGGTTGGGCTACCGCTGCATTTTCAGAAATGATGAAAATACCATGGCTTTCGGTGGGTGTTGCGAGGTAGGCTCCAATGGTTGTTCCAAGCTGTCTATGGTGCTGAAGGGTAAGCGCTAAAAATGGTTTGAGGGTGGCCGGCATAGCTACATTAATTTTTTTGCAATTTTAGCATAAATCAGCCAAACCTTTAGTTTCAAACTTATAAGGACTAAGAGTAAAGTTAAAGGAGAAGGGATAAAAAAACTTGGCCAGCTTCGATGGAACCTGTCCGGCTTTGACGAATTAAATGCGATAAAGGATAAAGAATTGAGAGCAGATAAGGAAGAAATGAATAAATACTTATTTAGCTGCTTGATATTTACTTGTTATCGGTTCGCACATCACGGTAAAGGAATGACCTGTGTTAAATTTTTAGAATTGAAAACCCTCAACCCCTATAGCTTTTCCAATTATTAAAGTCTTATTTTTGTAGAATATATTTTGAAATTTAAACGTTATTGAAACTCTTTGAATTCCTAGGATAATTTGCATAGCTCATATTGAATTTTGGCTACTCCTTTTTATAAAATTCCTTACTATTGAGGATTACGTTAAGTCTAAAACAATCGGATTTTAGGAGGTCATAAAAAGGAATGCATTTTGTTATTGAAGGTGGCACAGGAGTGTGTGCATTCTGCCTTATATTTCTTAGGTGTGGAGGATAACCTTCTTGCTAGGTAGATGTCAGATTGATTGGTAACCGGAAAATAATATCAACATAAATATTTTTTAGCTGATGAGATCTTACATTACGGCCTTGCTTTTATGCCTATCACCCATGCTTCTTGCCGGGCAGGTAGTGGAGGGCGATATACCCTCCGTTCAACGTTCTACAGACAAGGTAAAAATTGACGGGAAGAACTACTACATCCATATAGTTAAAAGTGGCGAAACCCTGTACTCCATTAGCAAAGCCTATGAGGTTTCACAGTCGGATATTGCTGTCAACAACCCCGATATTTACAACGGGTTGAAGATTGGACAAGCGTTAAAGATTCCGGTAAGAGCCTCTGAAAGTAAAGGAACCGATGATTACATATACCATATTGTTGCCAAGGGGGAAACGCTGTATAGCATTTCCAGAAGGTACAACATCCCTGTTGATGTGCTCACAAGCATCAACCCCGAGGTAAAGGATGGTCTGCTGGTTAGCCAGGTTATTCTTATTCCTCGCAACCCAATGATACCCGAGGCAAAGAAGCCGGCTGCCGACACCGTGCAGTTTATCATGCACGAAGTGCAGAAGGGAGAGGGGTTGCTGGCCGTTGCACGACGATATAACATCGATGCTAAAACCATTGAGACTTACAATCAGGAAGTTCTAAAGGACGGCCTTAAGCTAGGCGAGTACCTTAGAATACCTGCTGTAAAGCAGCACCCTGCCGATTCGCTTATGGTTACAAGCAAACCAGAACCGGTGGCATTCTTTTCTACCTGCAAAAGCAACTTTAGGTACAACGGCCAACCCTTTGACATTTCGCTACTTCTTCCCTTTAGCCAGGGTGGTGCCGTCGATAGCGACGAGCTTATCGATGAGGCCGAAGAGGTCAAAATGGATCCTGGTACTACCAACACCCTTGAATCGTCAAGAATTACCTCGCAGGAAACTCTTGCCTCCTTAAACTTTTATGAGGGCTTTCTACTTGCCGTTGACTCGATGAAGAAAGCTGGAGTTTCCATGAATATCAACGTTTTCGACACTAAACACCAACCCGAAGAGGTTACAAGTATTCTAAATAAGGGCAAACTCGATAAGTCCAGCATTATCATAGGTCCACTGTTTGTTAACGAGATCAAACCAGTTGTGGCTTATGCCGAAAGAAAATCGATTCCCATGGTTTCGCCTCTCTACAGTGGGAATGAAGTCATATCAGAATACCCTGGTCTAATATCGGTGAACCAAGGATATGGCGAACAGCTGGAGGTTTTTATAAAAAACTTTAAGTTTAGCGATACCTGCCACTATGTTGTTATTTACGACATGGAGAAACTTCTTACAGGTCCAATTCAAAATTTTAGCTCTGCACTCAACCAAAGAATCCGCGAATCGGGTGTTAGGGTTGACTCTGTTGTTCATCAAACAGCAGCGATGAAATCGGAAGAGGTTCAAGCTAAGCTTCATAGCTACATGAAAGCCGACGGGTGTAATGTAGTTATAATCCCCTCGCAGGATGAGCCTTTTGTTTCCGATTTGCTGGGGCAACTCTATGCGGTTAAGTCTTTGAATGGGCTTAAGATGATTGTTTATGGCCCTGCACGCTGGCAAAAGATGAAAAATGTTCCACCTGATTACCTGTACAAACTGAATGCCCGTGTGTTTACTCCATTTTACGTTGACTATTCAAGAGACGAGGTTAAACGATTTGTTGCCAGCTTCAGGGATAGGTACAGAGCTGAACCCAACCAGTTTTCATTCTTGGGTTATGATGTGGGCATTTACTTTATTTCGGCGCTGAAAACCTATGGCCCCGACTTTACTAAATGTTTAAAAGATTTCCAAAAGGACATGCTTCAGTCCACCTTTACTTTCGATGTGGTTTCGAATGAATCCAGACTTAGCAACACCCACCAATTTATTATTGGCTACACCGATGATTACGACCTTGTGAGGATTATACCTTGAAATGGCCTGCAGCTTCATTGCGAACGAATGAGCGCATCCAGCTTCAGAATAACTTTTTGGTTGTGTAAAGAATAGCCGGAACATTCGTTTTACTCCAGCATGTTGTTGATAGGTTGGAGGTTAGATATTTTCCTGTATTTTCCTCCTAGCGGGAACCTTTCCCTAAGCGTGTCTGGTGGTTGGGGCAGCTGGCAATTTTACTGCCTAAAAAGATGCCTAAAAATGGTATTGTTAAACATCTTTTGTTTAAGGGGTTACATTTTGGCCATTCGTAATTATATTGTATGTTTGGTTCAAAATTAAACTATAAAAATCCATTAACCATGGCTAATCTGGACTTATCGGCATACGGTGTAAACCAACCTGCCGAAGTTTTTTACAATCCGAGTTACGAGCTTCTTTATCAACACGAAACCGATCCTTCACTCCAAGGATACGAGAGAGGCATTGTAACCAAGTTGGGCGCTGTTAATGTGGACACCGGCGTTTTTACCGGACGCTCACCTAAGGATAAGTATGTGGTGAAGGAGCCCAATACCGAAAAAAATGTTTGGTGGGCCCAGCCAGGGAAGAAAAGTTCCGACAACAAGCCCATCACCCAGGAGGTATGGAATCACCTGAAGGATATCAGCGCAAAACAGCTTAGTGGGAAAAAACTCTACGTTGTTGATGCCTATAGCGGTGCAAATGAGGACACACGCCTTTGCGTCAGGTTTGTCATGGAGGTTGCCTGGCAGGCACATTTTGTAAAGAACATGTTCATTAGGCCAACCGACGAGGAACTTAAAAATTTTAAACCCGACTTTATTGTTCTGGTAGCCTCCAAAACCTCAAACCCTAAATGGAAGGAGCAGAACCTTAACAGCGAGGTTTTTGTAGCCTTTCATCTTACCGAGCGCATGGCCCTAATTGGTGGCACCTGGTATGGCGGAGAGTTGAAAAAGGGTATTTTTTCCGTAATGAACTATTTCCTGCCCTTAAAGGGGATTGCCTCCATGCACTGCAGCGCTAACGTTGATCAAAAAAATGGGAATGTTGCCATTTTCTTTGGGCTTTCAGGAACAGGAAAAACAACCCTTTCCGCCGATCCCCAACGCGCCCTTATAGGCGATGACGAGCATGGGTGGGACGACAACGGAATTTTCAACCTTGAGGGTGGATGCTATGCCAAATGCATAGACCTGGACCCCGAAAAGGAACCCGACATCTATGCCGCTATTCGTCGGGATGCACTGCTCGAGAACTTGGATGTTGACAGCGAGGGAAATATTGACTTTCACTCTAAAGTTAAAACTGAAAACACCCGGGTATCCTATCCAATTTACCATATCCAAAATATTGTTAAACCGGTTTCGAAGGCAGGACACGCTAAACACGTAATATTCCTCACCGCCGATGCCTTTGGAGTGCTACCGCCGGTATCGCGGCTTTCGCCCGAGCAGATGCAGTACCACTTTCTAAGTGGTTTTACTGCCAAGCTTGCAGGCACAGAGAGGGGAGTGGTTGAGCCCCAGCCAACTTTCAGCAGCTGTTTTGGCCAGGCCTTCCTTATGCTCCATCCCACGGTATATGCCCGTGAGCTGGTTAAAAAAATGCAGCTTCACGGCTCAAAAGCTTATCTGGTCAACACCGGCTGGATTGGCGGACCCTACGGGGTTGGTAAACGTATTGACCTGCCTTCAACCCGGGCCATAATCAACGCTATCCTGAATGGCTCCATTGAGGAGTCCGAGTTTGAGCTGCTACCTGTTTTTAACCTTCAAGTCCCATTAAGGGTTAACGGGGTTAACCCACATTTATTAAATCCCCAGAAGTCGTGGGCAAATCCAGGCGATTGGGATAAAGCAGCCAGAAATTTGGCTGGAATGTTCATTAAAAATTTTGAAAATTTTACCGATAACGAGTGGGGAAAAAGCCTGGTTAAAGCGGGTCCTCACATCTAAACTTACTAAGTAAGTTTCGGTTTATACACTACTTGCTGCCTAACTCCACCACATGACTGATTATGTATGGGCTTGTGGTGGTTTTATTTGACACGGGTTTTAATACTCCTGGCTAGCAATAAGCTATGCCTCAGGTTTCTAATAATCAACAGCCTTAAGGTAAATCTCCTATGGCTTGTATTGAAGATGTCCTAATTTTGGTAATTTGTGTGAGCGATTAGCCTAGCTCAACCCTGGGCGTTTTATAACATTTTTTAACACTTCCCCCTTGCTTTCAAATAGCTGACATGACCAGCTTTAACCTATAATTTTTTCCATGAATGTTTCGGTTTAAAGGTGGTATGAGTAACTTTTAACACATATTCTTTTGCCCTCTTAAAGCAATAGGCTTATCTTTGCCTTTATGGAAATTTTGTCCAAAATAGCCATTGTCTTTCTGGCTTACCTCATGGGCTCCATTCCTACCTCCGTGTGGGTGGGAAAAATTTTTTATGGGGTTGACGTTCGTGAGCATGGCAGCGGCAATGCTGGGGCGACTAATACAATACGGGTGCTTGGCCTTCTGCCTGGAATCGTAGTTTTTATTGTTGATGTTTTAAAGGGTTACCTTGCTGTTAGGCTGCTTTACCTCACCGATTTTTACATACCTAAAACAGGCATGTTCATTAATTTCCAGCTCATTCTTGGAATTGCCGCCATGATTGGACATATTTTCCCAATTTTTGCCCAGTTTCGAGGTGGAAAGGGGGTAGCCGTTCTTTCGGGGGTTGTTTTTGCCCTGCATCCCTATGCCACTCTGATTGTTTTCGGGATATGGATTGTATCGGTTATCATTACCGGCTACGTTTCGCTAAGCTCCATGATTGCTGGTTTTTCATTTCCACTTATTTTGATATTTGTTTACCGCACCACAAATCCCTCCCTGATACTCTTCGCCTTTATTCTGGCCATCCTTATGCTATTCAC
>DCDD01000133.1 GCA_002316235.1 Bacteroidales bacterium UBA1064 | reverse complement strand
AAGCTAAAATCGTTCTGGAGCCAGCAGTACCCTGAAATTGTCATATCATACGGCGACACACCCACCTGTTCGTTGGCCGATGATTTCTGGGGTGTCAACGAAATTCGCCCCGGTAACTTCGTTTTTTACGATATTATGCAGCACTTGATTGGCTCGTGCAGCCTGGATGACATTGCCCTGGCCTTGATTTGTCCGGTGGTTGATGTTTATCCCGAAAGAGAGGAGGCAGTTGTCCACTGTGGAGCCGTGCACTTGTCGAAAGATTTCGTTCTTTTCCCGGAAAGCAACAGGTGCTACGGCCTGGTTTGTCCCTATGATGGTATAAGGTGGGGAGCGCCAGTAGAGGGAGCCTATGTAACCTCCCTGAGCCAGGAACACGGAATCATCTCCTTTGGTGCGTCGAGACAACCTTTTCCTTTTCATGTAGGTGATTTGGTTGCCATTCTACCTGTCCACAGCTGCCTAACGCTCGATACCATGGGTGAAATGGTTACCGAAAGCGGTGAAAAAATTTCAACCATGAGGTCAAGAGCGGCTTGGGGGATTAGGTAATAACTTAATATTTACGACTTATGACTAAGTATTTTTCTGTTTTTGCTGGCCTGTTGTGCATGGCGTTTCAGGCCAATTCTGGTGCTAACACACTATTTCATTACTCTTCAAATGATTCATTACTAGTAAAAAGTGATTTTTACACCTACTTTGCCGACCGAACCATGCGGATTGACTACCGCCATTCAGGCGATGACAAAACCGAAAGTTTCGAAATGGCCAAAATTGCTTCTGAAGGTAGCTGGGCAGGCAGAACCAACCATCTTAACGACCCATGGAAGCTTGGACTTTACTTTTTCGAGGTAAAAGATGCTGCCAGTGGCAAAACTATCTACTCGCAGGGTTTCTGCAGCGTTTTTGGCGAGTGGCAGACAACTGCCGAAGCCAAGGCCGGTGTTAAAACCTTTAACGAAACCATTCGGTTGCCCTGGCCAAAAAATGAGGTTAACGTGGTGCTGCAGAAAAGGGATTCGCTTAACCGGCTTGTGCCTGTTTGGAACTTAACGGTTAATCCGGTTGAATACGAAGATCTGATACCCACAAGGCCATCTGCTTTTGAACCTAAAGTTTTGCTGGATAATGGCGATCCAAAATTTAAAGCCGACATTGTCATCCTTGGCGATGGCTATGCTGAAAATGAGGACTCCCTTTTTTGGAAGGATGCACAGCGGTTTTCCGACGCATTTTTTAGCGTTGAACCTTTTAAATCGAGAATTGCTGATTTTAATGTCAGGGCAGTGCTTGGAAAGTCAACGCAAAGCGGGATTAGGCTTCAACGTAAGGATTTTTATCCCGATAACCTGCTAAAAACCAGCTATTATGCTTTTGGAATTGAGCGCTACGTGCTCGCATCCGACGATTGGATTGTTAAGGACTACGCCTCTATTGTTCCCTACGATTTTATAGTAATTCTCATGAATTCTGATAAGTATGGTGGTGGGGGCATTTTCAACCTGTATATTACCGCCGCTGCCCACTCCAGAGCATCCGAATACGTGATGGTGCATGAGATGGGGCACCACATTGCCGGCCTAGCCGACGAGTACTACACCAGCGACGTGGCTTACGAGCCTGCCAACACCAAGGTTGAACCCTGGGAGTTTAATATAACAGCCCTTATAAATCCCGACAGCCTGAAGTGGAGGGATCTCGTAGCCCCTGGTACACCTATACCAACTCCATGGAACAAGGTGGAGTATGAGCAGGGTGGCGGTAACAAAGTGCTGCTTTCTGACCCTGCCGCCGGAAAAGTTGGGGCATACGAGGGGGCAAACTACCTTAGCAAGGGAATGTTCCGTCCGGAGGTCAACTGCATCATGATTGCCGGAAAGGAATTTTGCCAGGTTTGTAAACGAGGGATTAACAGGGTTTTGGACCTTTATTGTGAGTAGGCAGCTGTCTGAACTGCTACAAGCCTACTACTATAAAAATACCCATTCTTTTTTACCAGCATGGTTTTTCTGCTGTATGGTCGGTAATTAAGGGCATTCAATACCTATTCTACCAAAATATACATTAATATTTTTTACCTATAGATAGCAGGGTAGAATAACTTTATGGTTTTCTAAAAAATTCAGCTGAAAAATTTTTCATTCAAAAAATTTTGTAACTTCCATCGGTAAAATAACTTATGAGAAATGGATTCCAACGTTCTGGTTTCGTTGTTGGTCATCCTGCTTCCATTGAGTTTTATCTCCGAGCGGATAACCAACCTGGTAAAACTATTCCTGCCAACCTCCAACTTTTTGTCAATTGGGAATGTACGCTACAGGGAGAACAACCCCCTACTGGAGAAAAAGCGTGAACGCAGAATATTCCTGATCAGCCTTTTATCGGGCGAATTGGTTGCCTTCTCACTCAAGGCAGACCTTTTTACTATTCTGAATAGCGGAAAATTTGGGTGGGACGAGCCTGCATCGGGCTTTTCGTGGATTATTGGCTGCCTGTTTACCGGCTTCTTTCTGAGCTGGGGGAGCAAATTCTGGCACGATTTGCTGGGTATTATCCTAGAGGCCAAAAACATGCGTAGGGCTATTATTGACGAGAAGAACCTTGATGTACAGCTTAGGGCTTTTGGTACACAAGAAACTAGCAGTCCATCTGAGGAGGTGGCTGCTGTTACGATCAAGCCTAATCAACCACAAGCAGCTAAACCAGAATTCGTGCAGGATAAGCCTACACTTCAGCGAATTGCCAAGCTGCATCCCCTGCTTCGCGAGGAGGCCAAGGAGATTTATTTGCAGATACTCGCCCAGGGCATTGCCGTTCGCTTCACCGATACGCTGAGGACCTTTGCCGAACAGGATGAGCTGTATGCTAAGGGAAGAACCAAACCCGGAAAAATAGTTACCCAGGCCAAAGCCGGACAATCGTTTCATAACTATGGGCTTGCCCTTGATTTTTGCCTATTGTTGGCTGACGGAAGGGAGGCTTCGTGGGACAGGCACACCGATATCAACCTGAATTTAAGATACGACTGGGATGAGGTGGTTGCTCTTTTCAGGCATTATGGATGGGAATGGGGAGGCGACTGGGTTAACTTTAAGGATTATCCCCATTTTCAGAAAACTTTCGGGCTATCAACCGCCCAGCTGCTGAAGTTGTATAACCGTAAGGAGGTTGATGGAGAGGGGTATGTCGTTATTAAAGAGAATGAATTTAGCTAGCTGGCGTTAATAATTTTTCTTAATGTAGAAACTTGCAGCTCCGATTCATACTGTTACCGTCATACTTTTTACAAAAGAGCTTCAGGAAACCATAATATCATAGTAAAATGGGCAAAAGAAAAGTATTTCTTTTCATTGCTGCTGCTCTACTGGCTATTTGGGTTGTAGGAGTTGTTAGAGATTTCGATAAGCTTTGCAAGAAAACTCCCAATCCCGAATACCAGAACTTTATTACACAGCAAAAGCAGAATTTACAAAGGACAGTTGAGCAGCTGACAACCGGTGAGGTAATTAGAGTTGATGGCGCCAACTTGTATCGAAGCGACAACTGCATTGGCTCTAACTTTGAAGGGGCTGAGGTGAAGCTGGCTGGCATTCAGCTATACGACAGCATATATGGCAGTAAGTCTGTTAAACCCTACTATACTTACAGCTGCAACGGCGCCATTCTCGATCCCGATCATCCCCTTTTCGGGCTACCTGATATAGAGGTGCTTATTGGTCCGGTAACCTACTACGAACCGGAACTTTCGGGAGTGCAAGCCCTTATGAACTTTGGCTTTAGCAGGGATCCTAAACCACATAAGACCTTCCGTAAAGCTCTATACGATAGCACAGGTAAGAAGCTACAGGTTTTTGAGATGCAGCTTTGGCTAACCTATTTCAAGGTTGCTATCAGCGTTATATCCAACCGCGATAAACCGCAGATCACCCCAGACGATGAGTCGCTGAATGCCCGAATATACCCGGGGAAATGGTACTGTAGCTCAAAACCTTTGATATCGGTTAACGATCTGGAGCAAAAGGAAGAGTACAAAAACCATCAGTATGGCGATATAACCTTTGTGCTAGAGGTCAACCCCAACGCTTCGCCCTGGTACATTAATACCGGAAGCGTTCATACTGCCAGACCCGACATTGCTGTTGGGGCAGTTATCTGTAAGGAGCTGGTTAAGCGTCCGGAGGATGAGAACATGATGCACCTTCAAACCCAGCGGGGAATGCTTACACCCCTCTACTTCAAACCCTTTGAGCGTACCGTTCAACCCGAGAAAATTGATAGCATTGCCGGCCAGGTTGAAACGGAGATTCAGGACTATAAGAATTTCGATATTTGGAACAAACCGTACTACGCCAGACTGTACTCACGAAATATCGGCTCCCGACAGAAAGGTTTTTTCGGACAGAAAAAATTTGACGAACAGGTAGAATACACATTCTTGCTGCCATTGCTCGTTGTTGGAAGTTGGGATGTTCAGCTCCCGTGGGATGTAATGCCCGAAATGCAAGCACCTGTTCCCTATTACAGGGGTTTTAACTTGAAAAATCTTTTCCCGGAATGGGGTATAAAATCTGGTGGCTGGATAAGTGCCGGTTTACTTGTTGCTGTCGTCATACTGCTGCTGCTTTGGTTTTTGCCTATGCTCCGACGTTAGGTTTCATGATTTATCAAGGCAACTTGCTTTCGCCTGAACTCCGAAAGCACTATGGCGGTTGCCATAGCTACATTTAACGATTCAACCCTGGCTCTGCCTCCAGCAAAATCGGGAATATGAATTTTTTGGGTGATGCAGCTCCCAACTTCGGGGCTTATTCCGTTGCCTTCATTTCCCATTACAATACAACCGCTCTCCACCCCTGGTAAATCGTAAATGCTTTCACCCTCAAGGTAGGTGCCAAAAATTGGACTGTTTTTACTGTAAGCCGACAGTTTTGTTGGTAAATTGCAGTAGTGAACCTTTATGCGGGCAATAGCGCCCATACTTGCCTGAACTACCTTAGGAGAGAAAATATCTGCCGTATCGTTGGAGCATAGAATGGTGTCAATCCCAAACCAGTCGGCCAAACGAAGAATGGTTCCCATGTTTCCCGGATCCTGAATGGAGTCGAGGGCAAGTACAAGCCGGTTTGCATGGTTAATGGGCTCTGCGTTGTACAGGGGCATTTTTACCAGAGCAAGAACAGGCGTTGGAGTGCTAAGTGCGCTGATACGATTCATCTCATTTTCCGATACCAGGGTAGTAGCAATTTTTGAATCTACCGTAAACATTTTTTCAAGATTCCCGGTATGGTAGATTTCAGCTACATCAAGATGAGATTTCAGAAGTTCAGAAACCAGCCGTTGCCCCTCGGCAACAAATAGTCCCAGCTCATTGCGGTGTTTTTTTTGTCGTAACGATACGATTCGTTGAATATTTCTCCTGGTGAGCATAGGTACGATTTTTCGCTGTAAATATAGATATAATTTTATCCCGAAAAGCTGTAAAGTGTTGTATGTAAGAGTACTTTATGGAGTATTCGGCTCATGTACTCTACGAAGTTTATTCAGCACAAAACATTAACCGCTGGTCAAACAAAGTTCGCTTGTGCTGTAAAATTATGCTAATTGCCATGTATTGTAAAAACGATTTTATAAATTTCCGAGCCATTTATAGTCAGTTAGAGGAATGCATTTTTTGAGGATTTTCAGTAGGATACGTAAAGAATTTATAGCTTACAGGCTTATACCTGTAATGCTGGGAGTTGTTTTTGTATCCGGTTGCAGCATAACACGAAATGTTCCCGAGGACGGGTATTTGCTGAACAAATCCAATATAAAGACCGACAGCAAGGAGATTTCAACCCGCGACATGGAGGATTACCTAAAGTTAAAGCCCAACAAGAAAATTTTAGGTTTTCGCTTTCACTTACGCCTATACAACATGGCAAATCCTGAAAAGAATAAGGGTGTAAACAAGTGGCTTAAGAATATCGGGGAAGAGCCCGTAATCATGGATACTAACCTTATAGCTGAGGGTTCGAGAAATCTCCTAAACTACCTTCAAAGCAAGGGATTCTATAATGCGAAGGTGGAAGATTCAATATACTACCATAAAAAAAAGGCAAACGTAATCTACTCCGTTTACCCCAACGTTCCCTACCGCATAAAATCCCTAAGCTACCTGGTTGAAGATTCAGCAGTTCTTGAGTTGGTAAAGAAAGACACTGCCAATTGCCTTATAGGTGTTGGGAATCGCTTCGATACCGATTTGCTTCAGCAGGAGAGAACGAGAATAGAAGTTTTTCTGAAAAATAATGGATACTACAGCTTTAGCAAGGACTATATTACGTTCACTGCTGATACTAATTTCCGTAGCCACAGCGTAAACCTTATCCTCACCATTCGTAACCCTTTTACAATTGATGAAAAGGGGAATAAGGTTAAGTCGAATTTTAAAAAGTTTAAAGTTAAGCGGGTGTTTATTTATCCAAATTTTGAGCCCCTAGAATACTTAACGTATCAACAACAGGCAACGCTTGATACGGTTTACTACAAGGACATACAGTTCATTTTTTCGGGTGATGCCGGAGTTAACCTGGCTGTTATTTACGAAAATATTCTTATTCGACCCGGCTTAACCTATTCCAGCGAGGCAGTCAAAAAATCACAAGCCAACCTTAGCTCCATAAGGCTATTTAAATTTGTAAACATTTCGTTTAAAGAGGCTAAGGAAGCCGAATTTCCTATTAGCCCTTTCGATTTTTTGGATGAGGACAGTGCCAGCTCCGATTCCACCGAGTATGCCTATCTCGATTGCTACATTCAACTTACCCAGAATACGCTGCAAAGCTACCAGGTTGAACTTGTGGGGACTAACACCACCGGTTCGCTCGGTGCCGAAGCTAACCTTTCCTACCAGCACAAAAACCTATTCAGGGGTGCCGAGGTGTTTGATTTTAAGCTTAGGGGCCTGGTTGAAACAGCCCAGCAAAAGATAAATTTTGATAACACCCTAGAACTTGGCGGCTCCATGGGGCTGAGCATACCCAAGTATATTGGCCCTTTTTCTTCCAGGGTTCAGGTTAGCCGGTCGGCTCCCAAAACCCAGGTAACCGCATCCTACAGCTACCAGCATCGCCCCGATTATACTCGAACCATTGCCAGCTTGCTGTTTGGCTATAGCTGGAGAAGCGGAAGCTTTATTACCCACAACGTCAACCCAGCCGAGGTGAATGCCATTACCATAAGCCGTATTAGTGATGATTTTAAGGCCTACATTGATACAACTTCGCTCAAGTATAGCTATATCAGTCAGATTGTTACCGTGTCGAGTTACGGCTTTACCTTTAACAACCAGAATCCCCAGAAGCCAGGTAGCTACACCTACCTTCGGTACAACTTTGAACTTTCGGGTAACCTTCTTAACCTTGCTTTTGCAGCCTTTAACCAACCTAAAAATGCCGATGGTTCTTACAGTATATTCAATACAAATTTTTCACAATTTGTCCGGAGCGATTTAAACTATACCTACAACCAGTATGTAGATGCAAATAACTCGTTTGCGTATAGAATTTTTCTTGGCGTAGGCTACCCCTATGGCAACTCAAAAGCATTACCATTCGAAAAACGGTACTTCACCGGGGGCGCAAATGGAATAAGGGCGTGGCAGGCAAGAGCGCTAGGACCTGGATCATACTATCAGGCAAAAGAACGCTATCCTAACCGTACGGCCGATATCAAGCTGGAGGCTAACTTAGAATACAGGTATAAGCTCTTCTGGAAAGTAGAGGGTGCCTTGTTCATAGATGCCGGCAACATCTGGTCTATGCCCGGAATTGACGACAGGAAAGGTGCAACATTTCATTTCGATAAGTTTTACGAACAGCTGGCTTTGGGTAGCGGGTTGGGATTTAGGATGAATCTAGGTTTCCTGATTCTTAGAACCGATTTTGGCTATAAAATTTTCGACCCGGCAATCAACCCTGGTAAACCATTTAGGCCACGGGTTCCCCTGCAGCAAAAATTTATGTGGAGGGATATTACCTTCAACTTTGGTATTGGCTATCCTTTCTAAGATTTTGTTTTATACCCTATTTTTTATAGTTTTGTATAAACCATTATAATCTCAATGCCATGAGTTACAATAGAATTGTTGAGCTGCTCGGCGATAAGTCCGAATTTCTTCTAAACCACAAGTGTGAAACGGTGAAGAAGGAACAGCTGCACTTGCCCGGTCCCGATTTTATTGAAAGGGTTGTTGCACTATCTAACCGGTCACCTCAGGTTTTACGGAACCTTCAGGAAATGTTCAACCATGGAAGACTTGCTGGCACAGGTTACCTGTCCATTTTGCCGGTTGACCAGGGTATTGAACATAGCGCTGGTGCATCTTTTGCCCCAAATCCAATATATTTTGATCCGGAAAATATTGTAAGGCTTGCTATTGAGGGTGGTGCAAATGCAGTTGCCTCTACTTTTGGAGTTTTAGCATCGGTTTCCCGAAAGTATGCCCACCGCATCCCCTTCATTGTTAAGCTTAACCATAACGAACTGCTTACCTATCCAAACAAGTATGATCAAATCATGTTTGGTTCGGTCGAAGAGGCATGGAACCTTGGTGCTGTTGCCGTGGGGGCAACAATCTACTTTGGCTCGGAAGAAAGCACCCGACAGATTATTGAAGTGGCTCAAGCCTTTGAGCGTGCTCACGAGCTAGGTATGGTTACCGTCCTTTGGTGCTACCTTCGCAACAATGCGTTTAAAAAGGACGGGGTGGACTACCATGTTGCTGCCGACCTTACCGGCCAGGCAAACCATCTGGGAGTTACACTACAGGCTGACATCATAAAGCAGAAAGCACCTGAAAACAATGGGGGGTTCAAGGCTATTGGATTTGGAAAAACCAGCGATAAGGTTTACAGCCAGCTTTCATCCGATCATCCCATCGACCTAACTCGTTATCAGGTTGTTAACTGCTACAATGGACGTGCTGGCCTTATCAACTCGGGAGGTGCTTCGAGCGGTTCGAGCGATCTCGCAGAGGCCGTATTTACTGCTGTAGTCAATAAACGG
>DCDD01000120.1 GCA_002316235.1 Bacteroidales bacterium UBA1064 | reverse complement strand
CTTTTTGGGGAGCAGGTAGTCGGCTTAGCGGCTGGACTAGTTCCCCAATGGTTTCTTGAGGGTGATGCCGTTGTAACGGAAACTGCCCACTCCTTCTCTGGAAGGGGTCGTTCGGCAACATTCTGGCAGCATTACCGTGCTCACTTTTTGGCCGATAGAAAGACCTACTCATATAACAAGTGGCTGTTGGGATCCTATAAAAATTATATTCCCAATAGCTATAGCTTAGGTTATCAGCTGGTTAGTTTTGGTAATTTTAAGTATGGGATTAATACTTGGCCAAAGGTTGTAAACCATGTGGCCAAGTATCCTTTTACATCTATTCCATTTTATTTTGGTGTGAAGCAAAATACAGGACTTTCGTCTAGAAAGCTGGCCGATAGCACCTTTGCATACCTGAGTGGTAGATGGAAGGCCGATAAGGTTGGCCGGTATCTTTCAGCCGTTTACCATCCTGTTAGAATGCCTAAGTCATATACCAGCTACCTCTACCCCTACAAGCTTAATGACTCCACCATGCTGGCCTACCGAACCTCGCTAAACGACATACCAGCGTTTGTTGAAATAAACCTGAACAGCCAAAAGGTTAAGGAGCTATGCTATCCCGGGTATCTCCTTGGTCGCCCAACCTATTCGGACAGCCTTATTGTTTGGGCTGAATATCAGCCACATACCCGATGGGAGTACGAAGACTTTGGCAGGATTTATGGTTTAAGGATAAAGGACGCCCAAAAAATTGAACTAAGTGGGAAAGGCAAATACTTTTCGCCAGCCATTAACCCAGACGACTGTTCAGTTCTGTGCATTTCCTACAGTCCTGATGGTAACTTTAAGCTGGTTTCCATTGGAAAAAACCGTGAGGAGCGAGAATTGCTGAGTTTTCCAAGTGGATACGAAGTTCAGGAGCTTTCGTTCGATAGAAATACCCGAATGCTATATGCACTTGTAGTTACCCAGCAGGGCAAGGAAATTGTTTCCGTAGATATAAACAAATCATTCAATGTTGTTTACGGACCTACTTTTGATGATGTTAACTCGATATACGCCTTTGACAGCAGGGTGATTTTTAGCTCTACGGATGGCGATGTAGAAAATATATATCTGCATAATAACTTAACAGACAGCACAGTAAAAATTTATAATTCAAGATATAGTTCTAGGTATTGTTCCGTTACTAAAAACCATGAGCTTATTTTTTCTGACTATACTCCCGATGGTTATACGATAGGAACATCAACTATTGATTTAGATAATCAGAAAAATGATTTGATAAGCAATAGGGTAAATAATAGCTATCCAAATTTTACATTAATTGGTAAGGGTTCTGTTGTGGTTGATACCCTTCAAATTAGTGATTCAGTATTTAGCTCAAAACCCTACAAGGGGGCGGGAACACTCTTTAACGTGCACAGCTGGATGCCTTTTTTTGTCAA
This sequence comes from Bacteroidales bacterium UBA1064, assembly GCA_002316235.1. Lineage (GTDB taxonomy): Bacteria > Bacteroidota > Bacteroidia > Bacteroidales > Tenuifilaceae > UBA1064. Next base: position 3,101 of record DCDD01000120.1, on the reverse strand, counting down.
CATAGACGGGACTGAGGTTACCTCAATTAATCCGGGAGTAATGCTACTTTCTCAAAACCTTACCGGAACCCTTACTTCCAGTATTGGCTATGGATACGGAAATTCTCACCTTTTTCATACCGATGTAACCTACTATGGATTTTGGCCGGTTTTGTCGGTGAGGTTTAACCTATACGACGAGGATGCGTTTCTTTATAGAGTTACAGAAAATCCTGTTTTTCCCAATAAAAATAGATGGGAGGCAAAGCTAAACGTTTACCTACCCTTACAGCTGGCCAACAGCAGCTACCAAACCTACCTGCAACCCTTTTCTGACCTAACCCTGTCGAATGATTATCTTTTTTCCTCCAACGACTCGAGCTACCATAGCGGTATTGGCACGGTCAACAGCGGGTTCTACTTTCATAGGCTACGGAACATGGCACATCGTGACCTACAACCCCGTATGGGTCTGGTTTTCAGGCTTAACCTTGTAAACGCACCCTTTAATAAAAACTCCCTTGGGTCGTTGCAGGCGGCAAACCTTAAAATATTCCTACCCGGATTCCTGGCGAACCAAGGCTTGAAATTCTCAGCTGCATGGCAAAACCAAAACCTGAAACGGTACTATTTGGGAAACGAGATTAGCTTTCCCCGTGGGTTTTCAGAAAATGTATCGAAAAAATACCTTGGAGCATCAGCCGATTATATTTTTCCTTTTATAACCCCCGACCTTTCCTTGGGGGCACTGGCTTACATCAAACGAATTTCGGTGAACCTATTTTACGACTATGCCCGTAATTCCTACCTATGGGTGAACAACAACAATGAAATTGCTGTGCACGATAACCTCACCTCGTGTGGTTTCGAGATCATCACCGACTTCCACCTGTTTAGATTTCGATTCCCGTTCCGCCTGGTTGTTCAGCAAGCCTTTACAGGGAGCAATTGGAACCCGTACACAAATGTTAGCTTAACATTGGATGTTTACGGAGAATTTTGGGGCAACAAAGTTAATAGAACCTTGGGGTACTAGCTTACGTATATACAACCACAATATCAAAAGCAACTAATAAAAATGGAAGTAGCAAAAGCAGCATTACGAAGTGAAATAAAACGGCAAAAGGAACTAGTTGGTGCTGAGAGAAAAATGGATCATGCAAGAAAGGTTTTTGGTGTCGTTGAATCTATGGAGGAGTTTAAGCAGGCGAAAACAGTTCTGGCGTTCTGGTCGCTTCCCGACGAAATATATACCCACGATTTTATTATGAAATGGGCAGGTTTAAAGCATATTGCGTTGCCCGTTATGGTTGGCGACTATCTGGAGTTAAGGCTTTTCAGCAGTAAGGAGAGTCTGGTAAAAAGTTCAAATTTCAGTATCTTTGAACCCTCAAAAAACAAGTTGGTAGAGCCAGACCAGGTTGATTTTGCCATTATTCCTGGTGTGGCATTTGATATGCAAGGAAACCGGTTGGGCAGGGGTAAGGGTTATTACGATAAGCTTTTACCCAAGCTTAACAAGGCTATTAAGGTAGGCGTTGGATACAACTTCCAGCTGGTGGGGCAAGTTCCCGTCGTAGAGCATGACGTTATGGTTGATAGGGTGGTGTGTATGTAGTTTTTCTGTAAATATATAAGTTTTGGTAAGATGATGACAAAGATGAAAATGACGTTAATCAGCCTATTTAGGGGGAATTATTACGGGGTGAAATCTATTATCAATAGAACATTCCTGTGTTCCCTGCTTGTGCTTGCTACGGTGGTTACACAAGGTCAAATTCCCAATGGTTACTACTCTAACGCCAATGGGAAAACCGGTTCCGAGCTGAAGACCGCACTCTTCAACATAATAAAGAACCACACATCCATTTCGTACGACCAGCTTTGGACGGCATTTAAAAGCACCGACAAGAAGCCAAATGGCAAGGTGTGGGACATGTACTCCGATAATCCCGGGGGTACTCCACCCTACGAGTTTACCTTTGTTACCGACCAATGCGGAAACTACAGCGTTGAAGGGGACTGCTACAACCGGGAGCATTCGTTTCCTAAAAGTTGGTTCAATGATGAAACTCCCATGTACTCTGACCTCTTTCACCTTTACCCCACCGATGGTAAGGTTAACGGGCAAAGGAGCAATTACCCCTACGGAGAGGTATCTAACCCCACATGGACATCGCTCAATGGAAGCAAGCTGGGGCCAAGTTCATATCCCGGCTACACGGGGGTTGTTTTTGAGCCAATAGACGACTACAAGGGCGACTTTGCCCGGAGCTACTTCTACATGGTTACGCGCTATGAGGATAAGGTTGACAGTTGGAACACCGACATGCTGAATGGTACTGCGTATCCTGCATTTTCAACATGGGCCAAAAACATGCTGCTGGAATGGAGCGCTCAGGACCCTGTTAGCCAAAAGGAGATAGACAGGAATAATGTGGTGTACAACCAGTACCAGCACAACCGCAACCCGTTTATTGATCATCCCGAATATGCACAACTGATCTGGGGCAGCTACACACCGGTTTCTTTTACCAGCACTCCTATTACCGAAGCGCAGGTTGGGACTGTTTATACATACAATATTACTGCAACCGGTACTAATGGAGTGTCTCTTACGATTACTTCTACAGCTAAACCATCATGGGCAACCCTAACAACAACTGGAAATGGAGCTGCAACACTTTCCGGAACGCCAGGCGCTGCCAATGTGGGTTCGAACGGAGTAACCCTAACTGTAAGTGATGGAACAACTTCTGCAAGTCAAACATTCACCATTAATGTTTCGCCTGCAAGCATTGCTACAACTTCCGATTTGCCAGTATTTAGGGTTTACCCGAATCCAGTATCAGACGTTCTGCATATAGAAGCATCAGAGGTAAAAATGTTCTCGGTAGAAATTTTTGATCTGATAGGTAAAACGATTTATACTAAGGATAAAATCATGGAGCCCGTTGAGGTTGAAATGGCCAACTTCCCCAAGGGTATCTACATGGTAAAAATTTTGGCTAATGGCAAAACCTACATGGTGAAGGTGGTAAAGAGGTAAACCACTGTTATTCCGGTTTTCTATAACAAACATGGGGGCTATTTAACCCCCATGTTTGTTATTCTATCAGGCA
>DCDD01000033.1 GCA_002316235.1 Bacteroidales bacterium UBA1064 | reverse complement strand
TAAAATAAGCTTGGCTAAATACATAACCTGTTGCTAGGGAAGTTTTTGATAGTTAATTAATTGAGTTGAGTAAGCAATGGAGTAAAATTCTCCTGGTATGGAATGTGAAACTATTCAGCATTTAATAACATACTATACATGTCAACTATAGTAAAAGTTCGCCGAGGCTTGAATATCCCTATGGAGGGTAGGGCAGAAAATGTGCTTGTTCGCAAAAATATGTCCGAAACCTATGGAGTTAAACCTCTGGATTTTCCAGGGTTGCTTCCAAAATTGGAAGTTCAGGAGGGAGACGTGGTGAGGGCTGGCACACCGCTTTTTTATGATAAGTACCGTCCGGAGGTCAAGTTTTCATCGCCGGTTAGCGGCGAGGTGGTAGAGATACGCCGTGGCGAAAGGCGCCAGATACTGGAAGTAGTAGTAAAGGCGAATGGTAGTGTCGAGTATCAGGTGTTTGGCGCAGCTCAACCCGCTGCGCTTACACGCAACCAGGTTGTTGAGAAGTTACTCGTCTCTGGTGTATGGCCTTACATTCGCCAGCGTCCCTTTGGAATAGTAGCAAATCCTAACGACACCCCTAAGGCGATTTTTATTTCATGTTTCGATACCGCCCCCCTTGCACCCGATATGGACTTCTCCATACAGGGTGAGGATGAGAATTTTCAGGCGGGAATTGATGCGCTGTCGAAGCTTACTCCTGGAAAAATTCACCTGGGGTTAAATGCCGATTATCCTGCTGCCAGTGCCTTTGCAAAGGCAAATGGGGTTGAGCATCACTACTTCAGAGGACCTCATCCTGCTGGTAATGTCGGGGTGCATATACACCATATCGATCCTATTGGGAAGGGAGATGTTGTTTGGGTGGTTAACCCCCTGGATGTGGTTATTATAGGCCGTTTATTTTTGAAGGGCATTTATGATGCCTCAAGGGTAATAGCCCTGGCCGGCTCTGAGGTTACCAGTCCACGCTACTATAGGGTGATTTCTGGTGCTCAAATTGATAGTATTACAAGTGGAAATCTGAATTCCAACATCGAACTAAGGTACATTAGTGGAAACGTTCTAACCGGAACAAAGGTAGAGCCGTTTGGGTATCTGGGGTTTTATGATAACATGGTTACCGTGATTCCCGAGGGTAACCACTACGAGTTTTTTGGATGGATGTCTCCCGGTTTTAATAAGTTCAGCGCTTCGCGTACATTCCTTTCGCGGTTAACCCCATGGAGAAAATTCAAATTCGATACCAATTTACATGGTGGAAAGAGAGCCTACGTTATAACCGGACAGTACGAAAAGGTTATGCCAATGGATATCCTTCCTGTTCACCTAATTAAGGCCATCCTGGCCAACGATATTGAGCGGATGGAGCAGCTGGGTATTTACGAGGTGGTTGAGGAGGATATGGCACTCTGTGAATATGTTTGCACCTCTAAAACCGACGTGCAGCAGATTCTTCGAAAGGGCATCGAGTCGTTAATTAAGGAGCTAAGCTAGACATTTAATTATACCTCAAACAATGGGATTACGAAGCTACATTGATAAAATTAAACCTAACTTTCAAAAGGGAGCAAAGTACGGGATGTTCCATTCTACCTTTGACGCTTTTGAAACCTTTCTTTTTGTTCCCAATAGGGTAACCACCAAGGGAAGTCACATAAGGGACTCTATTGACATGAAGCGTACCATGACGGTGGTGATAGTAGCGCTACTGCCTGCCCTCTTTTTTGGTATGTGGAATGTTGGCTACCAGCACGCTCTCTCCATTGGAGAAAGCTGGCCTTTCTGGCAGACCTTTTTTTTTGGCTTTTTACGTGTGCTACCCCTTTTAGTGGTAAGCTATGGCGTGGGGCTTTCAGTTGAATTTGCATTTGCCCAAGCTCGTGGACACGAGGTCAACGAGGGATTTCTGGTTTCCGGTTTGCTTATTCCCTTGATTTTGCCCGTTGATGTTCCCCTTTGGATGGTTGCTATTGCTACCGCCTTTGCGGTGATTGTTGGCAAGGAGGTGTTTGGCGGTACCGGGATGAATATTTTTAATCCTGCACTGCTTGCCAGGGCATTCCTCTTTTTTGCCTATCCCTCGCACATGTCGGGCGATAAGGTTTGGATTGATGGGCTAGCCAAAGGGCAACAGGTAGTGGATGGTTTTTCCGGGGCTACGCCATTGGCTAATGCCGCTGCCTACCAGCTCGACAAAATTCCTTCTGCCTATGATATGTTTATGGGATTTATTCCCGGTTCCATAGGCGAAACCTCCAAGCTGGCCATTCTGATCGGGGCAATTCTACTTATTATCACCGGAATAGGCAGCTGGAAGATTATCATATCGGTGTTTGGTGGCGGGCTGGTAGCAGGCCTGCTGTTCAATACCTTGGCCATTAATCCTTACATGAGCATACCGCCATGGCAACACTTCCTCATGGGTGGTTTTGCGTTTGGTGCAGTTTTTATGGCAACCGATCCGGTAAGCGCTTCTCAAACCGAGCGTGGCAAATGGATATACGGATTCCTGGTAGGCTTTATGGCCATCCTGGTCAGGGTGTTAAACCCTGCCTATCCTGAAGGGATGATGCTTTCCATTCTGCTTATGAATGCCTTTGCCCCTCTGATTGACTACTACGTAATTCAGGGGAATATTCGCCGACGACTGAAAAGAACTAATAGGGTTGCTAAATCATAATTTTTTTCACTATGAGCATTTTTGGAAAATTGAAGAGTATGGACAAGAACAGCAACCTGTACACCATACTTTACGCTTCCGGGCTTGTGGTGCTGGTTGCAGTACTCCTGGCGTTAGCAGCTACTCTTCTGAAACCTGCACAGCAACGGAATGTCGAAACCGAAAAGAAGATCGATATTTTGAAGTCGATTGGCAAGGCCGATGGGGTTGAGAAGGCAGCCAACAAGCATAAGTTTGTAGCCAGTAATTTTGAACGCTACATTGTTGAGCAGCTTGTTGTGAACTCGCTGGGTGAGAGAATTCAGGGAGTTGATGCCTTTAACGTTGATTTAAAAGTCGAATTATCTAAGCCATTAGAAAATAGATATTTGCCTGTTTTTGTGGCAAAACTTGATAGCGGTTCCACCAAGTTTATCTTTCCGCTTAGGGGCAAAGGGCTGTGGGGGCCAATCTGGGGTTACATCTCCCTGAACGATGATTTTAACACTATTTACGGGGCTACATTCTCGCATCAGGGCGAAACACCCGGGCTTGGTGCCGAAATTGCAACGCCACAGTTCCAAAAACAGTTTGACGGGAAATCAATTTTTGACAACCAAAATCAGCTTGTCTCCATTAAGGTGGTAAAGGGTGGTGCAGACAAGAGCGATCCCCATGGAGTTGACGCCGTTTCGGGTGGCACAATTACAAGCAAAGGGCTTGAGGCAATGCTCTACGATTGCCTGAGCATCTATATGCCATTTATTAACAACCAAAAACAGCAGAGTCATGAGTGATGTGAAGGAAAAAGAACCCTGGTTTTCGGCTAAAAATATTGAGCTCCTAACAGGTCCGTTAAATTCCAAGAACCCCATAACAGTGCTGGTGCTGGGTATATGCTCCGCTCTGGCGGTTACTGTTAAGCTTGAGCCTGCCATTGTTATGGCCATATCAGTTACGGTGGTAACTGCCTTTTCGAACCTGATTATTTCTCTAATCCGAAACACTATCCCCAGCCGGATTAGAATCATTGTTCAGCTGGTTGTTATTGCAGCATTGGTTATACTGGTTGATGAGGTTCTGAAGGCTTATGTTTACGACGTGAGCAAGCAGCTCTCGGTATTTGTTGGTCTTATTATCACCAACTGCATAGTCATGGGAAGGCTCGAAGCCTTTGCTCTGGGCAACAAACCCTGGCCTGCCTTTCTCGATGGCATTGGAAACGGGCTGGGTTACGGGCTGATACTGGTAGTTTTAGCATTTTTCAGGGAGCTGCTTGGATCCGGAACTATTTTCGGCTACAGGGTCATTCCTGAGTCGTTTTACTACAGCAATGGCGGAATGTATGAAAATAATGGTCTGATGATTCTGCCCCCAATGGCGCTTATTCTGGTGGGCCTAATCATTTGGATTCAAAGAGGTCGAAACCGTAAGCTAATTGAGGAGTAAAAGCTAAACAATACGGATTATGGAAAATCTGATCAACATATTTGTTCGCTCCATCTTTATTGATAACATGATTTTTGCATACTTTCTGGGAATGTGTTCCTACCTGGCAGTATCAAAAACGGTTAAAACATCTACCGGATTGGGCATAGCGGTAATATTTGTGATGCTAATCACCGTTCCCGTGAACTACCTGCTGAATAGGTTTGTTCTACTTCCCGGCGCCCTACAATGGCTCGACGAGAGTTTCGCTTCGCTTGACCTTAGCTTTCTTTCCTTCATCATGTTTATTGCTGTAATTGCTTCAATAGTTCAGCTGGTGGAGATGGTGGTGGAAAAGTACTCGCCGGCACTCTACAACTCCTTGGGTATTTTTCTCCCGTTAATTGCGGTAAACTGTGCCATTATGGGGGGATCACTATTTATGCAGCAGCGCGAATATGAAACCCTGGGTGAGGCTACTGTATTCGGATTGGGCTCTGGAGTCGGTTGGTTTTTGGCAATTATTAGCATTGCTGCCATTCGCGAGAGGCTCAAGTACTCCGATATACCTAAGCCCCTAAGGGGTCTTGGAATTTCATTTATCCTGACAGGGTTGATGGGTATTGCCTTTATGACTTTTATGGGTATTAAGCTGTAAATGGAAAATTTTTCGAGTTATGATACTACTTGCCGGCAATAGTTCAATAATTTTGGGTGCTGTTATTGTATTTCTCATTGTAACGCTTTTACTGGTATTGTTGCTGCTTTACGCCAAGGCAAAGCTTACTCCTAAGGGCAAGGTGAAGCTGGAAATTAACAACGAGAAAGTACTAGAGGTGGAACCTGGCAGCTCCATACTTTCAACCCTGTCCAACAACAAAATTTTTCTCCCCTCGGCGTGCGGAGGAGGCGGAACCTGCGGGTTGTGCAGGTGCAGAGTGGTGGAGGGCGGAGGCTCAATGCTGCCAACCGAGGCAAACTTTTTCAACCGTAGGCAGCAGCGGGAACACTGGCGCCTGGGTTGTCAGGTTAAGGTTCGCGAAGACCTGAGCATCATAGTGCCAGAGGAAGTGCTTGGAATTAAAAAGTGGGAGTGCGAGGTGATTTCTAACCGGAATGTGGCCACATACATCAAGGAGTTCGTGGTGAAGCTACCCGATGGTGAGAAACTTAACTTCCGCTCCGGCGGCTACATTCAAATCGATGTTCCTAAAATCGAGGTAGATTTTTCTAAGGATATATTCGTGGAGCCCGAGTTTCACGACGACTGGGACAAGACGAATATGTGGAGCCTGAAAATGAAAAATACCGAGGAAACCTTCAGGGCATACTCCATGGCTAACCATCCGGCAGAGAACAACATCATTATGTTGAACGTGCGCATTGCCACTCCACCATGGGACAGGGAGCGGAATACCTTTTTAAAGGTTAACCCCGGCGTTTGCTCCAGCTACATATTTTCCCGAAGGCCTGGCGATAAGGTTACCATTTCCGGGCCGTATGGTGATTTTTTTATTAAAGACACACAGAACGAAATTATGTTTATTGGGGGAGGAGCCGGAATGGCCCCCATGCGTTCGCATATCTTTCATCTGTTCAACACGCTCAAAACCAACCGTAAGGTTACCTTTTGGTACGGAGCCCGCTCCAGGCGCGAAATATTCTACGAGGAGCATTTCCGGAAGATTGCCCAGGAGTTCCCCAACTTTAACTTTACCATTGCCCTGTCCGAGCCCAAACCCGAGGATAGCTGGGATGGCCCTGTGGGGTTTATCCATCAGGTTATATTTGAGCAATACCTCTCCAGGCACAATGCCCCCGAGGACATTGAGTACTACCTTTGCGGACCCCCGGCCATGATTGCTGCCGTTCAGAAAATGCTTTACAACCTTGGAGTCCCCGACGAGATGATTGCTTTTGATGATTTTGGAGGATAACCAGCCTTTAAACCTATTGGCCGAACTATAGCATGAGACACATGATATCCGGATTTCTGAAAAAAACCTGTTGTTAAACCATTGTTTCTTATATACCCTCAGTATTTCATTGCAAAGCAGCCGTTCTTTTGGATGAAAATAACAAAATGCAGTAGAAATCCTACTTACGAACAACTTGTAATTAGAATGCCGAAAACGTCAACGGTAAAGTCAGGCACCTAAACTCAACCATTGGCTTTTCAGGAAAAGTAGTAACGTGATGGCAATAGTTAAACTAATAGGAATTACGGTCGGATTTCTGATGCTGGGTATGCTAGGCTTGGGAATTAGAGTAATCTTTCATAGAAGCCACAAATTTCCGGAAACCTCAGCCGGTCATAACCCGGAGCTAAGAAAGCGTGGAATATCCTGTCCTAAAAGCGACGAACAAACGTGCTGGGGCGGAGAGAATAGCTACACAGGTTGTTCTGATTGCCTCGAACGTTCAAAACACTGAAGCTGTGTTAGAATACCTAATGCAAGTTTAACCTTAATGAGAAACAATTTGAATTTTTTAAAATAAACTTATTACGAGTAGGTGATATCATCATGGGAACATTAAAATTGATACTTATTTCAGCTGCCATGCTGGCAGTTGTGATTGTGGGACTTTCGTTGAAGTTGATTTTCGGAAAAACAGCCAACAAATCCTGCAAAAGCAACGATGTGGGCTACAGCTGCGGATGTGGTGGAAGTTGTGGCATCAACTCTCCGAATATAGGCGAACAGCTATAAGTTGTTCATTAGTGTTCGGATTATCCGGATTCATAAAATACATTCTGTTGCATGTGCAACTTCTGGGGTTTATGGTTTTATTTACTTCCCCGAAGCAGCCAATACACCAACTTTTACTGCCGGATAAACGGATCTGTCTATTTCGGATTATTGTTTAATGCGCTGATATATAGTTTATTAATGTGTATAATTTAAGAATTGAAGCATTTTTCGACCTAAAGCTACCCATTGTAATCCTCGCTGTACTGTATCGCATTTCGTCTGGTAACATGTTTCAAACCTGAACAATTGCTGGCGTAGGCAAGTTGGCTATAAATGATTAAAAAACCTAATGCCTGTAGGTAATCCTTCTCACTTATATTCTCCCGGAATTTGGACTGCACCTAAGCAACGCCAAATAGTAGGCTGTAGCCAATGGACATTTTAACTTATCCATAGTTTCCTGCTAATTTGACATTTACGTTAGGTTTATGTTGCAATAATTTTGCATTTTGGAAAATCTATAGCTAACTTTGTAGAACTTAAATGTGGAAATGAACGTCGATTCAAGCGAAATATATGACAGAATTAAGCAAAAGGTTCAGGTTCTTGTTGTTGCATACGAGCGAGCTAAACAGGAAAATGAACAGCTTAAGGCTCAGAAAGCCGAACTCGAAAAACAGCTGAAGGCTAAAGAGCAGGCATACGTTGAACTTGAAGAACGTTATTCCCGTTTAAAGCTGGCTAAGGCGCTTAAGGTTTCTGAAGCTGATGCGCATGAAGCCAAAATTAAAGTGAACAGAATTGTGCGGGAAATTGACAAGTGTATTGCTTTTCTTAACAAATAGGCCAGATACAGTTAAATGGAGGATAGCGAGAATAAATTCTCAATTAGAGTTAACATAGCCGATAGGTATTATCCCTTAAAAATTGATTGGGATGATGAGGAGAAAATACGCAGGGCGGCTAAGTTAATAAATGATAAGGTACTGCAGTACAAGCAACGATACACCGATAAGGATATTCAGGATTTTTTGGCTATGGCATCCTTGCAGTTTGTTATCAGGCTAATTGAGTGTGAAGAAAAATTCTCCGGCGCTGCTTTCGACGAGGAGCTCTCCAAGCTGGACGACTGGTTGGCCGCATACATTGAAAAGCAAAACATACGTTCTTTCTAATAGCATTGCCCGCATTACTGCTCTAATATTTTGCGAAACTCAACATTACTAAATTTGGAGTTGGACTTTATTCGATAAGGACAGGCCTTTTTACCGCTTAGCTCGGGATTCCTTTAGTAGGGACGTTGGAAGTCCGACCCGGATGGCCGCTCCACCCATGTAAATCTGGGGTTTCTACATAAAGTTAGAGTGTAATGCGGGTTTTTTTATATTAACCCACTAATAAATAATATGTTATGGAGTTAACAATAATAGTTGCCGTCATCGCCTTCATTTTAGGTGGTGCTATATCATACCTGCTATGGAACAAGCTGCTGGCCAGCAAGAGAAGTAAAATCATACAGGATGCTGAAACCGAAGCTGAAGTTATTAAAAAGGAGAAAATTCTTCAGGCCAAGGAAAAATTTCTGCAGCTCAAGGCGGAGCACGAAAAAATTGTATCCGAAAGGAACTCAAGGATTGCGCAGGCCGAAAATAAAATTAAGCAGCGCGAGACAATGGTAGCCCAGAAATATGAGGAGCTGCAACGTAAGCAAAAGGAGGTTGATGCAATTCGGGACACCCTTACCACCCAAATGGAGCTGGTTGATAAGCGAAACGAGGAGCTGGAGAGAATGCACAGGGAATCAGTTGAAAAGCTGGAAGCTCTTTCGGGTCTCTCGGCTGAGGAGGCCAAAACCCAGCTCATTGACTCCCTTAAGGCTGAAGCCAAAACTCAGGCCATGTCGTACATCAACGAGATTGTTGACGAGGCCAAAATGACTGCTGCCAAGGAATCAAAACGGATAGTGGTTCAAACCATTCAACGTGTTGCAACCGAAGCAGCAGTTGAAAATTCGGTTACCGTGTTCAACATTGACTCCGATGAGATTAAAGGGCGTATCATTGGCCGTGAGGGCCGAAACATCCGAGCTCTCGAAGCAGCCACGGGCGTTGAAATTATTGTTGACGATACCCCCGAAGCCATCATCCTTTCCGCCTTCGACCCAGTTAGGCGCGAGATTGCCCGGCTGGCGCTTCACCAGCTCGTAACCGACGGCCGCATACATCCTGCCCGAATCGAGGAGGTGGTGCAAAAGGTTCAGAAGCAGATAGAGGATGAAATAGTTGAAATTGGAAAACGTACCACCATAGACCTGGGCATTCACGGGCTTCACCCGGAGCTCATCCGGTTGGTTGGCAAGATGAAG
>DCDD01000143.1 GCA_002316235.1 Bacteroidales bacterium UBA1064 | reverse complement strand
AATGAGATTGAAGCTTCAATAGTTGATTCGCTGTTGGGGTTTGCCTTAGCTACAATTTGTCCCATTGGGTCAACTACCTGAGAATCACCAGAATAATTCGTCCCGCTGCCATCAATGCCCACTCGATTGCAGGCGGCTACAAAGCACTGATTTTCGATAGCCCGTGCAACCAGTAGGGAATTCCACGCATAGCTTCGTTCATCCGGAAAGTTAGCAACGTTGAGCATCAGGTCGTAGTCATTCCTGTTTCGACACCAAACAGGGAAACGCAAATCGTAGCAAATGGTAAGAAGTATCCGCCAGCCCATGTAGCTTACTACTACCCTTTGGTTACCGGCGGAGTATTGGTTGTGCTCACCGGCCATCCTGAAGAGGTGGCGTTTATCATAGAAAACAACCTGTCCGTTGGGCATAACAAAAGCCATTCTGTTCACGAGTTTGTTTTCTTTCCGGGCAATAATGCTTCCAACAATAGCGGCTTTCCTTACCATGGAGGTTTGCAACATCCAATCAAGAGTTCGCTCGGCTTCACTTGCATCGCATTCCCTGGGCTTCATGGTGAAACCGGTGGTAAACATTTCGGGAAGCAGAATCAAGTTGGTATCTGTTGAAGTGCTTTCAATTTTGGCGGTAAAAAGCTGAAGGTTTTCCTCTATGCTCTCCCAAAACGGCGATGCTTGAATGATGGATATTTTCATCGTGCAGCTTAGGTGTTGGCTATTCGGTATAATGCTGCGAATATACCTAAATTTTTGGGTGGGTTAAGTTTTAGGCTTGGTATAGGCACTTGGCTGTTGTGAAAAAGCGCTTGGTCAACTGCTCAATGCTTAATTGAACACTCCCCGGAGATTTCTACCTTTCTTTGCAGGGCTTATTTGCTGCTTCCTGTGAAACTATGCCATTCGGCTTTTGATTTCTCAACCAGCCTTTCATACTCCATTGATATAGCGTTAATTACAGGTATGGAGGCGTTCATGCTCACGTTACCAACCTGTCTAACGGGTAGAACTCCTGGTGAAGTTCCTGTAAGAAAGCAACCATCCATAAACGCCAGCTCCTTAATGCCTATACATCTTTCTACTAGTTCAACGTTCAAGCTATGGCATATTTGCACAACTTTTTGTCTGGTAATTCCACTTAGCACTTTAGTTTCTGGCGCAGTGAATAATCTATCACGGCTGATAAAGAAAACATTGGAACGGCTTCCTTCGGTAATTTCCCCCTGGGCGTTTACCAAAAGAACCTCGTAGCATCCATGACTTTCTATGATCTCGTTGGTAAGTTCGCGCAGCGATTTGTTCTCAACTTTAACCGTCGGGTTAGGCCTTTCGGCATCAATACATTCCAGAACAACGCCTTTCTGTTTTTCAATTCTGGTGGGATACCTTGAAGGAATGTAGTAAACCGTTAAATTCCGGACCGGATGATTGGTGGATACGCTGTAGGTTATACGGACATTCTTTTCAGCTACAGGGTTTTTCTCAGTGAGCATTCTAAGGGAACTGGCAGCTGAATTATTTGCCAATGCAGGCAGGTTGGAATTTTTGATTGAGGCTTGCAGGCGCAATAAATGTTCAATTGCAAAAATGGGTGTTGAGCCAGCAACCCTTACTACTTCGTAAACCACCGTTTCGCCCTCAACCATGCTATCCGTAAAATTGGTAGTTGGGAGGAGTTGGCCGTTATGAACAAAAAATCGCTCGGTTAAATCAGCTGGAAAATTCAAGGCTTTAATTTGCTAGTAGTACTATAACTATCAACCATTTAGCTCAGGATGATCTCGGATTTCTGGGAATGTCCAGGTAAGTTGATTCTTGCTTTATACTGGTAACCCTGCAAAAATAGCAGGAAAAACTAAAATTCAGCATGGATATTTCTAGTTTGTTTCAGCGGAGTTGGGTAAAATCCGAAGGGGTGGGTAAATTAATTCCTCATAGTCTCGAAAGTTGGGAAAAGTGTTAATTTCCCTGTTTTCTCAGCCTATAAATTTGGTAACGGGGAATTGATAGCAGAATCTATGTGCATTGGTTTGTTCCTCCTGTTCGAATTAAAAGTTGACCTGTGCTGAGGTATGGACTAGCTACTGCGTCTTATTTATATAGCTGTTCAGAATGTTTTCCATTAGCGGGGAGTAAAACTTGTAGAAGAATTGAGAATTTTCCGATTTACCTTCAAGCAGCTGGTTCAGGAATTTGCCCCCCATCATTTTAGAGGTGAACATGGTAACTTTGTTTTCGGTAAAGTCTCCGGCAAAGTAGAAGGTGAACTCATTTGATTTAGCTTGTATTACTGCGGGGAATTCATTAGTCAATCCAATTGCCCTGAGTTTTTGTAAGCCCTGTTGGGTAGTGTTAATCTTAAAAGTTGAAGGGGTAACAGCGTTACTACCGGGAACAACAAATTCAAACCAACCCGCGAATGGAATTTCCGAAATCAAACCAAAGCGAGATATTCCTGTATTGTCTGAAATAATTACCGGGAAGGCAGAATTTAAATCTTCACCATCAACTAGCACATCAACTAGCCCATCATTGCTGAGTAAGATAATGCCCTTACCTTCTGATGGCCATGGTTTAAGGTGTTGTGATTCATACAACTTGGGCATCCATGGTGCAGGGCCACCAGCCTCGTTAGGGGTTAAGTTGCGGCAGAATACTCCCGACCAACCCGTCCAGCTGACATTGAATAGCTCTTCGGCTTTACTTCTCATTAGTGCGTTGGTTGGAGTGCTGAACATATTATATTCTCCTATGATGAGTTTTCCCATATCCTTCATGCTCTTTAGAAGAAGGTAGTCGTTCTGGTTAAGGCCACCATAAACTTTAGAGGAACGTATAGGTTGGGCATCGTTTTTATACCATTCAAAAGAGTAAACACCATAACAATCGGCGTAGTATGCTGCATCGTATGCGGCAGCATAGGCATCAACCTCATTTAGCCGTATAGCCTTAAAGTCGAATAGCTGTTGGTTCAAATCAATGGGGAAAAATCCCCAGTAATCCTCATTAACCCGATAGGTCTTGCCATCGGGACCAACAATCCTGTCCTGGTTAAGCACCCAAACCAAGGCCCTATGCTCTGGCCGATTGCTCCGGGTAACTGTTTTGTCTAGGATATAGATATTTAGTTTTTTTGAGGGCTGAAGCTGCCAGAATATGAACAGCAAGATTGCCACTAGCCCAATAACGCTAATAGCAACCATTACTCCTTTATAAATCTTTTTCATCTATCTAATTATCTTATGGTTAGCTGGTTGAGGGTGAAAATGTTTGTCAATTCTGATGTGCTAGAGCGGCCTACTTAACGCTGTTCGTTCTGACTGTCGGTTATTTGTCTTACATCCAAACGCCATAAATGGTTAACTTTAGGTAGCTTATGCCTGTATATTGATTATTTTTAAAAGTTAAACTCCAAAACGTTTAAATCCGCATGGTTTAAGTACGATACGGCCAATTTACGAAAAATTAATTATTCGGTGGCCAAATTGTTGATGGCTAAGACGATTTTTTACTTATACTTTTAATTTTACAGCCCGAAGAGCCAATACGCCTGCATGTGATTAGCCTTTATACAGGTTTTGCCACAGCTAACCCTCGGGTAAGTGCAAAAAGTTGGATGAGTGGTTGGTGCGGAAATATTATTTCTTAGAAGTTCGATGAGTTATTATGCAAGCCAATGCCATTAACAGCTTGAGCCACATCAGCGGCCGAGTCCATAGGGAGCCTGCAGGAGCTACCTACACATAGCTGAAATTTATGGTCAACCTTTTTAGCGATCAACTCAAAATAAATGTTAGGGTATATTACCCTGCCTAAAATGTCGTTAACATCGTTTGATGTGCCCTCGAATATGGTTATGCTAACTTCAGGAAGTGCAAGCGAAAGCATAAGGTTTCCCCAGCCATACAAGAATACTCCGTTGTTTTTAGTATTTTCAGCCAAATTGGCCAGCACCTGCATGGCTATTTTGCTGTAAAGGGGGTTTTCAATATGCTTAGCCAGAAAAAGCAAATTTCCGGTCATTATGGAGGATGAAGATGGAATAACCCCGTCAATCAGCTCCATTTTTCGAACCATCAGATCACTGCTTCCCGGGGTGTAATAGAACATACCTTTACCCTCATCCCAAAAATCCCGTATGGCCTCCTGCGCTAATGAATTTGCTTTAAACAACCATTTTTCTTCCAGCGTTGCCTGGTAAAGCATAATCAGGGCGCGTATGTAGTTGGCATAATCGTCGAGCAGGGCGTTACCATAGGTTTTACCCTTGCAGAAAACCCGTTTCAGGTTGCCTTCAACAAAATGTTTGGTTTCAAGATAGCTGGCAATTTCGCTGGCAAGCCCAATGAAACGTGGATTTTTAAAGGTGATGAAAGCCTGCGCCAGGGCTGAAACTAATAAACCATTCCATGATGCTAGAACTTTATCATCTATTAGCGGAGGAATACGCTTGTTTCTTATGCTGGCAAGGGTTTTTAGGCTGCGCTGCAGCCTGAACTGAATCTCCTGCGGAGGGATATCGAATAAGCTGCTTAGCTGATCATCCGAAGCGCAACGTTTAAGCCCATTTCTGCCATTAATATCTCCCGAAGGCGTTACCCCATATGCCGAGCAAAAAATTTCGCTATCAAATTCCAGGACTTCGTCAAGTTCCTGTTTGGTCCATGTGTAGAAGCCTCCCTCCAGTCCATTCGCATCTGCATCAAGCGAGCAGTAAAAACCACCATCGGGTGAATGTAGCTCCCTGTCGAGAAAATCAACCGTGTTAAACACTATGTTCAGGTATGATGGGTTTGGGTTTATCCGGTAGGCCAGGGAGTAGAGCTCAACAAGCTGAGCGTTGTCGTAGAGCATTTTCTCAAAGTGGGGTGTGTGCCACCTGGAGTCAACGGCATACCTAAAAAAACCTCCTCCAACATGGTCGTAAACTCCGCCATTGGCAATATTATCTAGCGTAGTGGAAACGAAGCTTTTAAGTTTTAGATTACCGGTAGCCTGTGCGCTCTGCATCAGATAGCCTAGCAGCCCCGGCATCGGGAATTTCGGGGCACCACGCGTTCCACCCAGGCCGTAATCTAAAGCAGGTTCAATGGATTGCAGGTTCCCCATTACTATTCCGGTAAAATCCAGCTCCGTCAGTTTCGTCTTGACATGGATTATCTCGGTGTTGGCAATTCCTTCTGCCAAGTCTTCCGCTACCTCGTAAACCCTTTCGGGTTCGCTCTTCCAAGTGGCATCCATGCTTTCAAGGATATTCAACCATTGATCTTTTGGGAAGTAGGTTCCGCCGTAAACAGGCCGCCCGTCGGGAAGGGCTATGCAGTTTAATGGCCATCCACCCCGGCGGGTTATTATCTGCACGGCGCTCATGTAGATGTGGTCGATATCGGGACGCTCCTCCCGGTCAACCTTAATGGAAACATACTTCTCGTTCATCAACCTGGCTACCTGCTCGTCGGTAAATGATTCTTTTTCCATGATATGGCACCAGTGGCAGCTGCTATACCCTATGCTGATCACCACCAGCTTATTTTCCCTTTTTGCAACCTCAAAAGCTTCGTTTCCCCATGGATACCAGCTGACTGGGTTTAACGAGTGCTGTAACAGGTAGGGGCTTACCTCATTTGCAAGTTTATTGGGCTTATCAAACATTAACTTTTAGGAATGTGGGTTTAGTAACTTTTGGTATTGCATTTGTTCCATTTATTTCAAAACAACTACCCGTGCACAATGTTGATGTATGTTCCGAGAATTATTCATTTTGCAAGTTTATTTTTCTTTTTTCTATTTTTGAGGTGAAAATATTGGTCGTTAATAAATTCATGTAACCATGAAAAATTTGCTATTTGCCCTACCGTTTTTTTTCCTTTCGTTTGGTGTATTTGCCCAAAACCACAACGGGTATAGAATTGAGATTAAAATTGATGGGCTGAAGGATACCACCCTGCTTTTGGGGTACCACTTTGGTGATAAGAAATTTGTGAGCGATACAGCACGTATAGATTCTAACGGTGTAGCCATTTTTGAGGGTGATAGCTTGCTAAAAGGTGGAATTTACCTGGTAATCCTACCGGACAAAACCTACTTTGAAGTTCTTTTAAGCAACAACCAGCGTTTTGGAGTTCAAACAACGGCTATAAACATGGTTGAAAATCTGAAGTTTACAGGCTCAAAGGAGAATGAAGAATTTATTCATTTTCAACAATTTATGATGGGTGTTCAGGCTCAAAGCAATGAGCTATCGGCCAAAATGAAGGATGCCCTTACCGATTCAACCAGGTCAAACCAGCTTCGGAAAGAAATGAATGAGCTGGACGAGAAGGTGAAGGCCTACTGGCTGGAGGTCGAGAACAACAACAGGGGCACATTTCTGGCATCAATTATCAAAGCCATGAGAAGTGTTGAGGTTCCTGAATTTACGATTCCTGCTAACACGCCTGCTTACGATTCCTTAAAGTGGGTTCACAGCTATAATTTTAACCGCGATCACTACTTCGATAATATTGATTTCAGCGATTCACGGCTTCTTCGCACCCCAATTCTGGAGAATAAGATAAACATTTACTTCGATAGGGTGCTTATACCCCATCCCGATAGCATTGCAGCGGCAGCAGTTAACCTGGTTGAAAAATCGAAGGCAAACAGGGAGATGTTCCAGTACATTCTTTCATACCTAATTAACAAGTTTCAAACCTCAGAAAGGATGGGCATGGATGGCGTGTTTGTTGTATTAGCCGAAAAGTACTATCTTGGAGGCCAAGCTTGGTGGGCCGACCAGAAACTTCTCGATAAAATTTCCGAAAGGGTAAATGCACTAAAGCCCAACCTTATTGGTAAAGTTGCCCCCGACTTATGGCTACCCGATCCGAATGGCAAGTACTTTAGGCTTAGCAATATTAATTCTAAAATTACTGTAATTTTCTTTTGGGATCCTGAGTGCAGCCATTGTAAAAAGGAGATGCCGAAGCT
>DCDD01000027.1 GCA_002316235.1 Bacteroidales bacterium UBA1064 | reverse complement strand
GCTTTTGCCTTTTTTTATTGCGTGTGTTCGAACCGAGGAGCGACAGCGAGCAATTCCTTCTCCCTCCACAAGAAATGGTTGAGTTTTTTAGCCCTTTGCTGTTTGGGAGAAGTTGCCTGTAAAAAATAGGAACGATGCTTCAGGAAATTTCAGTGGCAATATTTACTTGCAGCTTGTGTCATCTGAAGGTGCTATTTTAGCTGCATGTTGTGAAGCTTGGCGTAGTAGCCGTTTAGCCTTAGCAGTTCTTCGTGCCTTCCTCTTTCAACTATTTCACCCTCGTGTAGAACGCATATCATATCGGCATTTCGGATGGTTGAAAGTCTGTGGGCAATAACCAGTGAGGTTCTGTGCTTCATTAGGTTCTCAATGGCATCCTGAACCAGCTTCTCCGATTCGGTATCAAGGGCGCTAGTAGCTTCGTCAAGAATCATTATGGGTGGGTTTTTAAGAATGGCCCGGGCAATGCTGATTCGCTGACGTTGGCCTCCCGAGAGCTTGCTACCCCGATCGCCAATGTTGGTGTAGTATCCATTTGGTGTAGCCATGATGAAGTCGTGGGCGTTGGCAATTTTTGCTGCAGCAATGACGTCCTCCTCGGTTGCCGAGGGCATTCCAAAGGCAATGTTGTTGTAAAAGGTGTCATTGAAGAGAATTGGGTCCTGGTTTACATTTCCCATAAGGTTTCGGAGGCTTTCGAGATTGCAATCCTTAACATTTACCCCGTCAACTAGCACTTCACCTTCGGTTACATCCCAGAAACGTGGCAGCAGGTCCACCAGGGTGCTTTTACCAGAACCTGACTGCCCTACCAGAGCCACGGTTTTCCCCTTTTCAACTACAAGGTTGATATTATGGAGCACAGGTTCACTTTGGTACCTGAAGTTGACATTACGAAACTCTATGGCCGAGGAGAACTCTGTCAGCACTTTAGCTTCGGGTTTTATCTTAATTGGATTCTCGGCCGAAAGAATAGTATCAATGCGGTCGGCAGAGGCCATTCCCTTCAGCACGTTGTAGTAAGCATTGGAGAACGACTTGGCGGGGTTGATAATCATGTAGAATATGCCAATGTAGGCTATTAGCGCCTCGGGGGTTAGCGTCCCTTTTCCCTTAAAAATCAGATTTCCCCCAAACCATAGCACCAACACAACAACGATTGTTCCCAAGAACTCGCTTAGGGGTGAAGCCAGATCCCTTCTGCGCCACATTTTTTTCATCAACAGGGTGTAGAAGTTATTGACGCTTTCAAAACGGGAGATAACTTTTTTTTCAGCATTAAAGGCTTTTACAACCCTTAGTCCACTTAGCGTTTCCTCAATCAGGGTAAGTATGGCCCCCATTTTACGTTGCCCCTTAAACGAAGTCTTTTTTAGGGTTTTGCCAACCCGGCCAATTACAACCCCGGTTAGGGGTAGTAGCAGCAGCACAAAAAGCGTTAGCTGTGGGCTAATGTAGATTAACCCTATAAGGTGAATGATGATGATGATAGGATCTCTGAATATCATTTCGAGCGAACGAATGATGGAAACCTCAATTTCGTTCACATCGTTGGTCATTTTGCTGATGACATCACCCTTTTTCTCCTCGGTGAAGTATCCCAATGGCAGGTCAACTACCTTCCTGTAAAGTGTGTTTCGTATGTCCCTGAGCACACCTGTGCGAATGGGTGCCAGGTAGTAAAGCGACATGTAGGTGAAAAAGTTTTTTAGGAACGAGGCCGTAAGCACCAGTCCTATGACGAATAGCATGGCTGTTGACCGGTCGTGGTTGCGAATCATCTCGCTAAGCATGTAGTTTAGGGTGTCGTTCAGGGATTTAATGGTCATGGTAAACTCCGGTTTCACCTCAACCAGCGGAACAGTTCCAAAGAGCAGCTGCAGGAACGGGATGAGCATGGCCAATGAGAAGAGCGAGAATATGGCACCTAAAATATTACCTACAACGTTAGCTACAACATGCCATTTATATGGGATGATAAATTTGAGTAGGCTGAAAAATTTCTTCATTTGAGATTTTTGTGAAAAAGCGTGTAAAGGTAAGTTTAATATTTCAGAAAATTTAGAAGAATACCTACTTCACTCCGAGGTAGTTGAACGGGGTAATACTTTTCAGCTCGGTTTTAACCCTACTATCTATATCCAGCTCATCAATGAAGGTGAGGAAATCCTTTTGCGTAACGTTTTTGTTGTTGCGGGTGAGCTTTTTAAGAGCCTCATAGGGGTTTGGATATCCTTCGCGCCGGAGAATAGTCTGAATGGCTTCGGCAACAACCATCCAGTTGGTTTCCAGATCATTTTTGATGACTTCGTTGTTGATAATCAGCTTGTTTAGCCCTTTGACAATGGATTGAATGGCAATCTGAATGTGGGCAAATGGAACCCCTACGTTGCGCAGAACGGTGGAATCGGAAAGGTCGCGCTGAAGTCTCGAAATGGGCAGCTTGGTTGCCATGTGATCGAGTATGGCATTTGCCAAGCCTAAATTGCCTTCGGCATTTTCAAAATCAATGGGGTTAACCTTATGGGGCATTGCCGATGAGCCCACTTCACCCTCAACAATTCTTTGCTTGAAGTACTCCATTGAAATATAAGCCCAGAAGTCACGGCACAGGTCAATCAGGATGGTGTTAATTCGGCGAAGGCAGTCAAAAAGTGCTGCAAGGTTATCGTAATGCTCAATCTGCGTGGTGGTTTGAGAGCGCTTTAACCCCAAAGTATTCTCGACAAAGCCATTGGCAAATGCCACCCAATCCACCTCGGGGTAGGCTACCAAATGAGCGTTTAAGTTACCGGTAGCCCCGCCAAACTTGGCGGAATATGGAATTGACCTGAGCTGCAATAGCTGAACCTCTATCCGCTCAGCGAAGACCCGAATTTCCTTTCCCAACCTGGTGGGTGAAGCAGGCTGACCGTGTGTGTGCGCTAGCATAGGAATTTCAGCCCATTCGTTGCTCAGGTCGTGAAGTTTCTCCAGGAGTTTCGAGAGGGTGGGGTAGTAGCAGCTATTCATGAAATCACGAATTGATGCCGGAATGGCCGTGTTGTTTATATCCTGCGAGGTTAGCCCAAAGTGAATAAACTCCTTATAGTCTGAAAACCCCAGCTCATCGAATTTTTCCCGTAAAAAGTACTCAACCGCTTTGACATCGTGGTTGGTTGTGCTCTCAATATTCTTTATTCTGGCTGCATCACCCTCAGCAAATTTTTCATATATACCTCTAAGCTTATCGAAATTTCCGGTTCGAAACTTTTTGAGTTGTGGAAGCGGCAAGTTGCAAAGGGCAATAAAATACTCCACTTCAACCCACACCCTGTACTTGATAAGGGCGAACTCCGAAAAATAGTTCTGTAGTTCCTTGGTTTTGCTGTAGTATCTTCCATCTATAGGCGATATGGCGTGTAGGGCATTGAGCGACATAAGTATAGTTTTGAATTTTTACAAAATTACTAAACATTAGCTATTATGTAGGGTTTCCTACAAGTTATATTTCAGCTACCAATATTTTACTAACTTTCGGAACTTCTGATTATGGAAAAACTGGTTAAAATTTCGGCCATTTCCTACCTTAATACCGCACCATTTGCATACGGGTTAAGGCATTCGGACATATTCTCTAAAATACAACTTCTTTCCGATTACCCCTCAGAATGTGCCCGTAAGTTACAATACAACGAGGTCGACATCAGCCTATTGCCTGTAGGGGCTCTACCATCTCTTTCCCATTACGAGGTAATTACCGATTTTTGCATAGGAGCGATAGCGGATGTGCGGACTGTAGTTTTGTTGAGCAACAGTCCACTCCATCGTATCAGAAAGATATATCTGGATTACCAATCCCGAACATCCGTTCAGCTGGTTAGAATTCTTAGCAGGTACTACTGGAATATAAATCCCGAGTGGGTTCCGCTTTCTCCGGAGCAGGACTACTCTACTATTCCTAAAGATTATGGTATTGTGCTTATTGGCGACAGGGTTTTTGAGGTGGAAAGCAGGTATCAGTTCGTTTACGACCTTTCGGGCGAATGGGGCAAATTTACAGGATTACCCTTTGTTTTTGCCGTTTGGGCTGCAGCCTCGCAACCCACCGACGATTTCAAGCATCAGCTTAACCATGCGCTACAGCTTGGGGTTAATTCCATCCCTCAATCCGTTGATGAGTTTGCCCTTAAGAATATTGAAAGGGATGAGGCCATCCGCTACTTAAATCAAAATATTTCCTACCCTCTTGACGCTGAGAAGCGCAAGGCCATTTCCCTCTTTTTAAGTTATATGAGCCAAAACCAGTAGTAGTGCTGCATAGCTATCAGCGTCAATGGCTATATTTACACTAAATTTGGAGAAGATTCGTTAAAGTAAAAGTACCCCAAAATGAAAAGATTAAAAGACGTGGCTAGTAGATTGGCATGCGGGATTGTCGCTGTGTTCCTGCTAACAATTCCGTTTCACCTGGTTTATGCAGGTGAGCCGGCTACTAATAGTCCAACTGTGGTTTATAAGATAGATATTCAGGAGAACATCATGCCTGCCGCCTGGCGGCATGTAAAAAGGGGTTTTGAGGAGGCAGCCAGAATAAATGCCGACATTATACTGATACACCTCAACACCTATGGCGGCATGGTGGATATGGCCGATTCCATTCGTACAAAAATTCTTAACAGCAAAATTCCCGTTTGGGTTTTTATTGACAACCAAGCGGCCTCGGCAGGAGCCCTGATTTCAATTGCCTGCGATAGTATTTACATGCGGAAAGGTGGAAGCATCGGCGCTGCAACGGTTGTTGACCAGTCGGGTAATGTGGTTCCCGACAAGTTCCAGTCGTTCATGCGGGGCATGATGCGGGCTACTGCCGAAGCCAAGGGTAAGGACACCATAGTAACCAAAGGCGACACCTTGTTGAAATGGCGGCGCGATCCGAGAATTGCAGAGGCCATGGTTGACCCGTCAATTTTTATTGAAGGGATAATTGACTCCGGTAAGGTTCTCACTTTTACCGCCGATGAAGCTATACTACATGGCTACTGTGAGGGTAAGGCCGAAACCGTTGATGAAGTATTAGCCAAAGCAGGTGTTGAAAGCTACAGGCTGGAGGAGTTCACCCCCACTTTCATTGACCGGATTATAGGTTTCCTTATCAACCCCGTTGTATCAGGGATTCTGATAATGCTCATTATTGGTGGTATATACTTTGAGCTGCAGTCGCCCGGAATAGGTTTTCCGCTAGTAGTTGCAGTGCTTGCCGCCATCCTGTACTTTGCACCTCTTTACCTTGAAGGCCTTGCCCAGCACTGGGAGCTGGCACTTTTTGTTGTTGGGCTTATCCTGCTATTCGTAGAAATTTTTGCCATTCCAGGTTTTGGAGTTACCGGAATCAGCGGAATAATTCTTATGGTGGTCAGCCTCACCCTGGCCATGATTGATAACAACCTGTTTAGAGGAGTTGGCTCATTCAACGTCTTAATCCTGTTAAAGCCACTGGCAATTGTTTTAGTTGCTGGTTTTCTGGGCTTCTTAGGAGGACTTTACCTGAGTAAAAAGTTTCTAACCTCCTCCATGTTTTCGAACCTTGCGTTAAACTCTAGCTTGTCAAAAGAGGATGGGTTTGTGGGAGTTGACAAGCAAATAAAGACGAAAATTGGCCTTGAGGGCATTGCTGCCACCATGTTGCGTCCTTCCGGTAAGGTTAAGATTGGAGACGATTGGTTTGATGCCATTTCAGAGTATGGTTATATCAATAAAGGCGAGCGGGTTAGGGTTACACGTGATGAAGCCGGGCAGCTTTACGTGGTGAAAGCCGAATAATTTTGAATGTATCGTGGAAAATTTCTCAGTAAGGGATTTTTTACCAAGCGATTTTGAAGCATTATCGCTAGTTTGGAGCCTAACGGGTTTGGGAAATCCTGCTCGTGGTGATAACCTGGAAATTATCATGCAGAGCATAGCTATGGGCGGGAAGCTGCTGGTTGCTACCAGCTCCCAGGGCCTTGTGGTGGGTACTAGCTGGATGACCTTTGACGGTCGTAGAATACACCTTCACCACTTCGGCGTACATCCCAGCTACCAGCGAAGGGGGATTGGCAAGATGCTGGCAGCCGAGTCACTAAGGTTTGTGAAGCAAAAAGGCTACCAGGTGAAGCTGGAGGTTCATCAGGGTAACCTGGCTGCAATCAACCTTTACAAGCAGTTTGGCTTTCAACGTCTGGGTGATTACGATATCTACATCATTAGAGATTTAACCGTGATTGATAGTGTGCTCTAGCCTTACCCGTTAGATTTTGCACAGCAGTGCAAGCTACTCATTTCCAAAGAAAATGTCGTTAAAATTTACCATGTAAACCTTTGAGGTAGCACGGGTAACAGCCGTGTAGAGCCAGCGGAGGTACTCACGGTTGATCATGCTCTCCCTAAAAAATCCCTGGTCAATAAACACGTTGGGCCACTGTCCACCCTGGGCCTTATGGCATGTAACTGCATAGGCAAACTTAACCTGAATAGCGTTGAAGAAAGGATCCTCCCTAATTTTTTGCAGCCTTGTCCGGTAGGTTTTAATATGCTGGTAATCCTGTGCTACGGCTGCGTAAAGGTTTTTCATCTGCTCCGAGCCGAGCGAGGGTCCGTCAATGGTGAGTGAGTCGAGAATAATCCTGGCATCTACCTCCTGGTTATCCTCGTCAGTCAGCTTCAGGGTAACATCGGCAAAACGAAAGCCGTAAAGGTTGTAATGTTTACCTATGCGTTTAACCTCTACAATTTCACCGTTGGCAATAAAAGCAATGTTTGGGTTATCTGCCACCCAGTAGTAGTTGTTACGGGCCACCATAAGGTAGTCGCCTACCGAAAGTTCCTCCTCGTTGAACAGTATCCGTGAACGTATGGCTATGTTGTAGCGGTTTGCCTGCTTGTTGGAGTAACAGATGACCACGTTGCTGTTTCTATTGCTACGGCTGTACTCCTCCGTCAGGTATTCCATTATGGAGCCTCCATCAATCCTTTCAATATCCTTAAAACGAGTTGAAACATCAAATTTAGGTGTAGAGATGGCCGTTGAGTCTAAAATCTGCCTTATGCGGGTTGCGTTGAAAAGGATTCCTGAACCTAAATCCTGCCTAACAACCTCGTTTAGAAAAATCTCCTGAACATCAAGGTTGAACATTGCCAGCTCTCTTGCATCCAGCGCAGGGCTAATGTCCAATCCCACAGGTGGCAGTTGAGCCGTATCGCCCACAACTATCAGCCTGCAGTTTTTCCCCTGCTTAACAAACTCCACCATGTCGGAAAGAAGCTTCCCCGACCCGAAGGCGCTATCCTCAAATGAGGAGTTGGAAATCATTGATGCCTCATCTACAATGAAAATGGCGTTAGTAAGCTTGTTTAAGTTGAGCACAAATTTGCCGATACCCTCGGATATACTTTTCTGCCGGTATATGCATTTGTGAATGGTTAGCGCCTTGATGCCCGAATAGTCAGTAAGAACCTTTGCTGCCCTTCCGGTTGGGGCTAGCAGCTCGAATGGCACCTTCAGTTTTTGCAGAGTCTTTACATAACCGGCTATCAGGGATGTTTTACCTGTTCCCGCATAACCTTTAATAAGGAGACATTTCCCAGAATCTGGGTTTAGGGTGAAGTCCGAAAGGATGTCTATAGCGGCTGCCTGCCCGGATGTTGGTGTGTATCCTAAATAGGACTTGATATCTTCCTGAATTTGAATTTTTAACACCGCGGTACTACATTTTCTGATTTAAAAGGTTTAATTTGGCTTTATGTTTTTAAATTTGCGCAAACTTATACTAATTACATCTTTTTGAAAAACTTTTCTTTAGGAATAATCATTCATGCAATCATCCTTTCATACCAGGAAAGAGAGTATGAAGATTTTTTTGGTTCCGAAGAAGCATATTAATACACACCTCTTTGGAGGCACTTTATCAAACAAGGCAAATAGGCATGTTGAAACCCCTGAAGCTTATAGACGAATCGTTCGACAGGGATAGAACGGGCAGCTACGATTTATCCGTTACCATTTCCATAAATGGCTTTTCATTTGCTGTTTTGGATACCCTACGAAATACCTTCATTGTTTTGGTTTCAACACCCAAAAGTGAGCAGCAGGATTTTGAGGAGCTGTTCAACCAGGCCATGGTGGATTATCCGTGGTTGGCCGGGAGCTTCAAACATGTTTACCTTTCTTTCTTCTCACCATACTTTACGCCTGTTCCAGGGAAATTCTTTTCCGAGCAAAAAGCCAGGCAACTTTTTGAGCTAGTACATCCCTTGCCCGATGGTTTCGAGCTACATTTCACCCCAAATTGCAACCATACTGATGCCACCCTACTTTTTGCCCTTCCCAATTCTGTGGCCAACTGGTGGTTGAAGCTACATCCAAAGGCATCATTTCTTCACCCAATTGCTCCCCTGCTTAGTTCACCTGCCGCAGGCTCAAATGTTTTACTAAGTGTTGATTTTAACGAGAATGATTTTCTTGTAGCTCTACATGATGGGATGAAGTTTGCGGGCGCAAATGCTTATACGGGTCGGCATCCAAATGACGTGATTTACTACCTGTTAGCCTTTTGCAAGGAGTTGGGCTACGACTCACGAAATGTAAAGGTTTCCATTACAGGGCATTCACCCATGCTAGCAGAGTTAAACATGTTGGATGGCTACTTCGACAGGGTTAGCTCAATTGCCCAGTATCCAAAGGTTATGCTGTTCAGCTACCAGCTCATCAGCCATAGAAGCGAGTACTTCTCACTTTTTAACCTCGGGGCATCATGCGAATAGTAGGCGGCTCACTAAGGGGACGAAGGTTTGATCCTCCTAAAAACTTTGGGGCTCGGCCTACTACAGATTTTGCCAAGGAAGGTCTTTTCGACGTTCTGAGTAACTACTTTGATTTTGAGGAACTTACGGTTTTAGATTTATTTTCCGGTACGGGCAGCATAAGCCTGGAGTTTGCCTCCAGAGGGGCACGCCATATTGATGCCGTTGAAAAAATTTATGCTCATCAGAAGTTTATTAAGGATAGTGCGCTCAGGCTGGGCGTTACCTCCATATCAGTAATCAGACAGGATGTATTCTCGTTTATCAGCCGAAGCACCTGTCGCTATGGGCTAATATTTGCTGATCCTCCCTACGATATGGAGGGCATCAGCACGCTCCCAGAGTTGATACTTTCAAAGGATTTGCTTGACGAAGATGGATGGTTGGTGGTCGAGCATTCCGACCGGTACAGCTTTTCGGGGCTAAAGCAGCTTATAGACCACCGGCGTTACGGGAGTGTGAATTTTAGCTTTTTTAGAAAAAATATTTAGGGGAATCTTGTATTATTGCTGGGAATGTTCTACCTTTGCAATGTTTTGTTATAAGCTATTGGTCCGGTAGTTCAGTTTGGTTAGAATACATGCCTGTCACGCATGGGGTCGCGAGTTCGAGCCTCGTCCGGACCGCAAAAAACCTCGGGATTTCCCGAGGTTTTTGTATTTAATTGCTTGTAGAAAAGTCAGGTTAACCGTACCAAGCGAAAGGTTAGCCTAGTTGCAGTCCTTGCACTCCTCCAGGTTCCGGTTGTATATAGCCATTGCCTTATTGCTCATACCCATGCTGGAGAATCCACCATCGTTGTATATATTCTGCATGGTGATTTTTCGGGTGAGGTCGCTAAATAGGGTTATGCAAAAGTCGGCACAATCGTCTGCGTTGGCGTTGCCTATTGGTGACATACGGTTGGAGAAATCGAGTAGGGCATCAAAACCCATAACACCGCTACCGGCAGTTGTTTCGGTTGGAGATTGCGAAACGGTATTAATTCTAACACCGCGCTCCCTACCATATATGTAACCGAAGCTGCGGGCAATCGATTCTAAAAGGGCTTTTGCATCGGCCATGTCGTTGTAACCGTAAAGTGTGCGTTGGGCAGCAATATAGGAGAGTGCAACAATTGAGCCTCCATGCGTAATAGCATCCTTTTTCCAGCAGGTTTGAATGATTTTGTGAAAAGATATGGCGGAGATGTCCAGCGTTTTTTGCAGGTAGTCGTAGTCCAGATCATCGTACGTTCTTCCTTTCCTGACATTGGGCGACATCCCAATGGAGTGCAGGATAAAGTCGAACTTTCCACCAAAATGCTCCATGGTCTTGTCTGTCAAGTTCTCCAAGTCAGGAATGCTTGTGGCATCAGCAGGGATAATAATAGCGTTACATTTCGCAGCAAGTTCGTCTATGCTGCCCATTCTCATGGCAACAGCGGTGTTAGAGAGCACTATTTCTGCACCCTCTTCGTGAGCTCTCTCGGCTACCTTCCACGCAATGGATTTCTCGTTTAAGGCGCCAAAAATTAGCCCCTTTTTCCCTTTTAGTAAGTTGTAGGCCATATCACAAAATTAGGTTTAACAAATACTAAACAATAAAGGTAAATTTTTGTTTAGTTTAGTTTAGTTTAGGCTACCGTTTGATTTTAGCAGCTCTCTGGCATTTAAAATTGCAGCATCGGACATCTTTTCCCCACTAAGCATTTTGGCAATTTCAACAACCCTTTCTTCCGGGGTGAGTAGTTTTATTCCTGTTGTGGAGCGCAGCTCCTGATTTTCCTTGTAAACCAAAAAGTGTGTTTTGCCCTTAGCCGCTATTTGGGGAAGATGGGTGATATTTATTACCTGCATGTTCTTAGCCATGGTGTGGATGATGCTGCCCATCTTATCGGCAATTTCTCCGGAAACACCGGTGTCAATTTCATCAAATATTATGGTTGGAAGTCCCGAGGCTTTAACCAGTAGCGATTTTAAGCTGAGCATGACTCGCGACAGCTCGCCTCCCGAGGCAATTTTTGAAAGCTCCATGGGTGGAATCTGGCTGTTGGCCGAGAAGTAAAAGGTTACCCTATCGGTTCCCCAAGGTTGGAATTCGTTAACAGGCTGAATATCAACCTTAAAAATGGCATGCTTAATTCCAAGTTGGATAAGCAGTTCTGTTATGCTTTGTTCAATGGGCGCTGCTGCTTTTCGCCTTAGGATTGACAGCTCGTCTGCTTTCTTTCTAAGTTCATGTCCTCTACGCTCCAGATCCTTGCGTCTTGTTTCCAGGTTAAACTCCATCCCAGAAATGTGGTTTACCCTTTCCTCTATCGAGTTACGGTAGGCAATCAGCTCGGTCATGGTTCCCTTACGGTGTTTTTGCAGTAGGGTGTAGAGCAGGTCGATACGCTGCGATACGCTAGCCAGCAGCTCGTCGTCAACATTAACCTGTGAGCTGCGTCGCTCCGCTTCATCTACAATATCCCTCAGCTCAATGCGGCAGCTTTCCAAACGATGTTCCAGCTCATCGGCAGCAGGATAGTAGGGCGATATTTTTTTAAGGCTTGCAGAAGCTTCTTTTAGCAGGGCTATGGCCGATGTTTCGTCGTTGCTAGCTGCATTTATGGTGAATTCCAATGCCGATTTAATTTCGGTTGCGTGGGTAAGTTTTGCTTGTTCAATCTCCAGTTCCTCCAGCTCGCCCTCTTTAAGGTTAGCAGCGCGTAGCTCCTCCAGCTGGTGCTGCAGGTAGTCAAAATCTCGACCAAAATTTGCTGCTTCGTCTTCAAGTTTTTTTAGCTCAGCCTCAAGCTGGCGGTAGTTTAAGTACGTTTCTAGGTAGGCGGATTGCAAGTTTTTGGGAATGGCGTAGGTGTCAACCACATTAAGCTGAAAGCGGGAGGTTCCCAGCAGGAGGTTTTGATGCTGTGAATGAATGTCTATGAGGCGGTCACCTAGTTCCTTAAGAAGTGTGAGGTTAACCGGAATCTCGTTTATGAAAGCCCTTGATTTGCCCGATTCGCCTATCTGTCTGCGGACAATGGTAGTTGGGTTGTAATCCAAATCGTTTACTCGGAAAAAGTCATCAAGGTCGTAGCTGCTGATGTCAAACTCCCCCTCAACTATGCAGCTTTTTGACTGGTCTTTCAGTATAGACGCATCAACCCTTTGGCCCAGAATGAGCATGAGCGCTCCCAGCAGGATTGATTTTCCGGCTCCGGTTTCACCTGTAATGATATTCAGGCCAGGTTGAAACTCTATGGTCAGCTCATCAATTATGGCGTAGTTTTGTATGTAGAGTTTCCGAAGCATCGGCACAAGGGGTTTAGGCTAGCTATTCTTTTGCTCCAGTATTTTCTGGTACTTGCCAGCGTTGGCATTGTCAATTTCGGTAAGAATGTTAACTACCCTGGCCTTTTCGGAGGGGAACGATTCCGAGAAAATATTTACCAGCTCGTCACTTTTGGCGTCAAAGAAAAGCTGCAGGGCAAAGAGGTAAGGGTCGGGTTTTTCGCGGTATACCTTTTGAAGGGTGGCCATACACTCAGCTATTTCTGCTCTACCCTCCACTGCCTTATCGCTCATCCGGTCTAGTCCTAAGCGATGGTAACGGTAGAGCACCTCTCGAAGAGGCCGGTATTTGGAGTTTAGAAGGTTTTCAATCATCCAGTACCTGTTCTTTCGGTTTCCCTCGTAGGCTTTCCATCCCCGCTCAGGTGCATTCTGGGCGTTGTTCACTACTTTTTCGGCTTTAAGGAGATAATCGGTACCGCCAAGCATGGAAAATGAATCGTAGTCAATTCCTAGTATAATGTAAGCGTAGAACGCCAGAATGGATGAAAGATTGCTGAGATGGCTGTTTTCGGAGAACTCAATCTTGTCAAATTCTCTATAGCGAAAGTGCAGGTTGTTATCCTGAAAGTTGAGCATGGTGGTGTTGTAGGACGAGTTGAATACCGGCCGGCGCGATTGTACCTGGAGGGTTCCCTTAAATTCGTCAGATCCCAGCTGTTCGGTGATGTTAAGCATTATGCTGCATTCAATACGCTCGTCGAAACCGTAAACGTGGTTAGTCCATGCCGTGTTGTTCATGAACTCGTAGATGGCTGTTTGGAGCGTTTGAAAAATAGTGCGATTAGTGCCCTGAATTTTTTGGGAGTTAATCTGCACATTGCACCTTAACTCCTGTCCATCGAGTACCAGCGGGGCAATGAGCAGAAGGGTTAACATCAGCTTAGCAAAAGACTTGTGCATGGCGATTCCCGTTGGTTTGTACTATTTTGCTTGTTGAAGCAGGTCAATTATGGCGTTGGCTATATCTTGGGCTACCTCTGATTTAGGCTTTAGCTCAAAGGATTTTTGTTTACCATTGCGGTCAATTAGGGTAATCTTGTTGGTGTTATGGCCAAAACCAGCGCCGGCATCGTTCAGGGAGTTAAGTACTATGATGTCCAGGTTTTTTCGGGTTAGCTTGTCAATGGCATTTT
This sequence comes from Bacteroidales bacterium UBA1064, assembly GCA_002316235.1. Lineage (GTDB taxonomy): Bacteria > Bacteroidota > Bacteroidia > Bacteroidales > Tenuifilaceae > UBA1064. The sequence continues at coordinate 2,344 of DCDD01000027.1, read as the reverse complement.
CAACCTCGTTGTGGGTTTCAAGGGCAAAACCGACGATGATTTGATTCTGCCGCTTCATCTTACCGAGTGTTTCCGCAATATCTGTTGTCGGCTCAAGTTGTAGGTCAAGATTTTCCTTCCCCCTTTTAATTTTATCGGTTGAGGTGTTAGCTGGAGCGAAATCTGCCACTGCTGCTGCAAGAATGGCAACCTGACAGCTGTCAAATTCATTTTTTGCCTGCTCCAGCATTTCGGAGGCGGTTTTAACCCTGACAATTTTAACCGAAGGATGTTGTGGTTCAACAGCTGCCGGACCAGTGATGAAGGTAACCTGTGCTCCTTGTTGCGCAATGGCGGTGGCAATGGCAGTTCCCATTTTTCCGCTGGAATAATTACCAATAAAGCGAACGGGATCGATGGGCTCATAAGTAGGACCCGAGGTTATTAGTACCTTGTATCCATTAAACCGGTTAGCCGCCAAAAAAAGGTTGACTACGTGTTGTAGAATATTTTCGGGTTCCTCCATTCTGCCTTTGCCGGATAGCCCGCTGGCTAGTTCCCCTGTAGCAGCCTCAACAAAAATATTCCCGTAACTTTTAAGAATCTGAATATTTTTTTGTGTAGCGGGATGGCTATACATATCCATATCCATGGCGGGAGCCAGCATAACAGGGCATCTGGCCGAGAGGTATGTGGTGAGCAGCAGGTTATCGGCAACACCACTTGCCATTTTTGCCATGGTGTTAGCCGAGGCTGGAGCTATCAGAAACAGGTCTGCCCAAAGTCCCAAATCAACATGACTATTCCACCCGCCATTCTCGGGGTTAAAGAAGTCAACCAGAATGGGGTTTTTTGAAAGGGTTGCCAGGGTAAGCGGGGTGATGAACTCCTTGGCATGAGGGGTCATAATAACCTTAACCTCAGCACCTTCTTTAATCAGCAGACGTGTAAGAATAGCTGCCTTGTAGGCTGCAATGCTGCCGGTAACGCCAAGAATTATATGTTTCCCCGCCAGACGCATTACTGGTTGGTAACTTCGGTGTTATCAACCATTTTGTAGTAAAGCTTTCCATCCATAAATTCCTGAATGGCAATAAGGGTTGGTTTAGGCAGCTTCTCGTAGTACTTTGATATTTCTATTTGCTCCCTGTTTTCAAACACCTCTTCAAGGTTATCGGTGTAGTAGGCAAACTCCTCGAGCTTATGGTTTAGCTCCTGCTTAATGTCAACGCTCAGCTTGTTAGCCCTTTTGGCAATAATTCTGACCGTTTGGTAAATATTCCCGGTTTCCTTATCTAGCTCGTCAAGGTTGCGCGTGATGGTCGAAGCCGGAACGTTCATTTTTTTTAAATCCATGGGTTTACTATTGATTGTTAGTTGATTTGCAAAACTTTCATTGAGCTCTCATACATCTTTTTAGCCTCGGGCAAGTAGGGTGATTCCGGAAACTCGCCAACAAAGGTATAGTACTGGTCAATGGTATTTTGGTAGCGTTCCCTTTGCTTATTGGGAATGCTGTTTTCGGCAAGCAGGTACGACGATTTAACCAGCAGGTAGGATAGCTCTTCACGGTACTTACTGTTTGGAAAATCCTTCAAGCTGTTCTGAATGGCGACGATTGCAGCCTTATAATCGCCAATTTTATAGTATAGCTTAGAGCTGAGGTAGGACTTTTCCACCAATTTTTCCCTGAGCTCGGTGAGCAACCCGTTAACCTCGGTCCTACGGTTGGTACTAGGAAAGCGGGTGAGAAATTCCACGAAAGCCTCAATTGCTTCCTGGGTACTGGCCTGGTCGAGTTCCGGACGGGGTGAAGATTTATAGAAGCAGTAGGCATACATGAACTCGGCATCCTCGGTAAAAGCGCTTCGTTGAAATGTCTGCCTAAACTTGTCATAGCTATGACCAGCAAGCAGGTAGTCGCCCTGGTAGTAGTAGCCTTGTGCAATGTAGTATTCTATAGTATCCGATCTAAAGGTTCCCTTGTAGATGGGCGATAGCTGCTCCAGCAGCGTGGTGTAGCGGTAATGTTCTTTTTTTTCGTAGTACTCCAGTGCTTTTTTGTACTTATACTCGTAATCCTTACTCTTCAGGAGTTTTTCATAACCGCTGCAAGAAACCATGAAAATGGTGGCAAGAATTGTAAAAAGAAATAAAATTCCCTTGGTATCTCTGTGTTTTGTCATTATCGGGCTTGTTTAATGCTGCTTACTCTCTTTAGCTGAAAATTAAACAAACTGCTATTTGAGCCCTTTTTCGTAGGCTGTTTTGCAGCTTGCAGTAGCATAAAATAGCAGGCAAAGTTATAAAACTTAGCGGTAAATTAAAACTTGAAACAAGCTGTACATCTAAAAAAGGTTAATTA
>DCDD01000100.1 GCA_002316235.1 Bacteroidales bacterium UBA1064 | reverse complement strand
TGTTGTTTTGCTACTGAAATTATGATCCTACCTATTTTCAGTAGAAAACAGTAAAATTTACTAGTGCAAACAGCCCAAAATGCAGGAATAACCACCCAAGCAATTCACAATACTGGTTTGGCACTATCTATTTGCCTGAATATCTGATAGGTAGCTATGATTTTTCTTTTACCTAATGATGCTACTTTTTTAGATGAACTTTAGCTTTATTTTCAGCATGGAAAGCTGTTCGAAGAAAAATTGAAAATTTTTAAAAAAAAATTATTCCACCGTAAACGATTGAAATGCTGTTTGCGTGTTCTGAATCCCTTTGCCTATAAAGGTTTTAAGTTTTCATTAAGGTTTAGTTAACCTTTTTTAAATTACTTTTGGTGATTATGAAAAAATTTAGTTTGATATGGCAAAAAAACCTAAACTCCGTTTTTGGCAAATTTGGAATCTAAGCTTTGGATTTCTTGGAGTTCAAGCTGGATTTGCTCTTCAAAACGCCAATGTATCGCGCATTCTTTCAAACTATGGCGCCGATCTGCATCATCTTTCGTTTTTCTGGCTTTTAGCTCCTATAATGGGGTTGATAATTCAACCTTGGGTTGGGGCAGCTAGCGATAAAACATGGAATCGAATGGGGCGTCGTAAACCATTTATCTTTGGAGGTGCGATTGTTGCCACACTAGCCATGTTATTCATGCCCAACTCCCAATGGGCAGTTCTCATTATTCCTCCGGTAGCCTTTGGAGCTATCATGCTTGCCCTAATGGATGCCTCGTTCAATGTTACCTTTCAGCCTTTCCGGTCGCTGGTAGCCGATATGACGCCGGCTGAGCAAACCAACCTTGGATACTCCGTGCAAACCCTGCTTATCAATTTAGGAGCTGTTATCGGTTCGTTTTTGCCCTATTTCCTTACTGAGGTTTTGGGTATTGGCAACACAGCCCCCGAAGGGCATGTTCCTCCTTCAGTAATATGGTCGTTCTATATTGGCGGTGCGCTCCTGCTCGTTTCGGTGTTGTGGACAGTATTCACAACCAAAGAGTATCCTCCTAAAGAATTTGCCGAGTATAGCGGTCAAACCCTCGAGGAAACTCCTACAAAAAAGGGAAAATCAAACTTTTTCAAAACCTTGCTCTCCATGCCAAACATCATGCACAGGTTAGCAGTGGTGCAGTTCTTTTCGTGGTTTGCCCTTTTCACCATGTGGGTTTATACAACTCCAGCCATCGCCCAGCATATCTGGGGCACTGAAATAGGCGATTCCACTTCCTTTGCCTACAACGAAGCAGCCAACTGGGTTGGGGTTCTTTTTGGACTGTACAGCGTATTTGCCGCACTATTTGCCATTTTTCTTAATAAGATTGCCGACAAGCTTGGAAGAATTAAAACTTATTCTATTTCTCTGCTGCTTGGCGGCTTGGGTTTTCTTTCCATCTACCTTTTCAATAATCAGTATGCTCTTATTATTTCCATGTTGGGAATAGGTATTGCATGGGCAGCAATTCTTGCAATGCCCTATGCAATTCTGGCCAACTCTCTGCCCGCTGAAAGGATGGGCGTTTACATGGGAATTTTCAACATTACTGTTGTTGTACCGCAAATTGTTAGTGGTATCGTGCTGGGAACTATGTTGAAGAGTTTTTTCAACGATGAAGCCATCTACATGATTCTACTTGCCGGATTTTCCATGATACTCGCTTCTGCTTCAGCAATGCTCTTTGTTAAGGATAATAGTAAAGTTTTACCAAATGAGTAGCATTAAGGGATGCATCTTTGATTTGGATGGCGTTGTGGTTGACACAGCTAAGTACCATTACCAGGCATGGAAGAGGTTGGCCAATGAGCTAGGGTTTGAATTTGATGAAAGCCACAACGAAAGGTTAAAGGGGGTCAGCAGGATGCGATCACTCGAAATCCTTCTTGAGGTTGGCGGCCTTTCCTTTCCCCAGGAAAAGATGGAACAACTTGCCGCCAGGAAGAATGAGTGGTATGTGGAGTACATTAGTCGGATGACCCCGAATGAAATTCTTCCCGGTTCCAAAGAACTTCTGGAAGAACTTAGAGCTAAAGGAATTAAGCTGGCGCTTGGGTCTGCCAGTAAAAATACACCCCTAATCATGGACCGAATTGGACTAAAAGATCACTTTGATGCTATTATAGACGGCAATATCATTTCGATTGCTAAACCTGCTCCTGATATTTTTTTGGCAGCGTCAAAAGCAATTGGTGTAGAGCCTCCATGTTGTATTGTATTTGAAGATGCCGAAGCCGGAGTTGAAGCAGCAATAAATGCAGGCATGCGCGTGGTGGGTATCGGAAACCCTCAGGTACTAAAAAGGGCAAATTTGGTTGTACCCAACCTGAAAAATTTTACATTTCAATATTTAGTCAATTCATTATCAGAAAAATAGTAACATACATACTCTTATGAATACATACCTTAAACATGATGAATGGCGCATCATCGAGGATAATTTTATTCCTGAAAATACCCGTGCTTCAGAAAGTATTTTTAGCATAGGGAATGGTGCAATGGGCCAAAGGGCTAACTTCGAGGAAAAGTACAGCGGAAACTCCCTTCAGGGAAGCTATATTGGAGGAGTTTACTACCCCGACAAAACCCGAGTGGGCTGGTGGAAAAATGGCTACCCTGAATACTTTGCCAAGGTAATCAACTCCACTAATTGGATTGGCATTTCGGTAAAGGTAAATGGTGAGGAGCTGGATTTGGCTACTGCTAAAGTGCTTAATTTTTGCAGGATTCTTAACATGAAGGAAGGCTACCTCGAACGCTCATTCACTTGTGAGCTACCCAACGGCATCAAGCTGGAGGTGAAGTCAACCCGTTTTTTGAGCATGGTCGATACCGAAATAGGTGCTATTCGTTACAGCATTAAACCCGTCAACTCCAATGCTTCCATTCAAATTAGCTCCTACCTCGATGCAGATGTGCATAACGAAGACTCAAACTACGGCGAGAAATTCTGGGATGTTATTGATGTAAGGGGCGGTGAAATATTTAGCTACATAATCAGCCAAACTAAAAAACTCGATTTTCAGGTAGGACATGCCATGCGAAACTTGCTTTTTATTAATGGGCAACCTCAAAACCTAAAACCACAGGTCAACTCCGGGCAGATGTATGTTGACAACAGGTTTACGGTTAATGCTAGCTCCGGCGATGAGGTGATACTCTACAAGTATGCGGCTGTTATTTCCAACCTGAACCATGAAAAGGGAAAGTTTACCAAAGTTCTGGAAACACTTATTGAGGGGGCAAGCGAAAAGGGTTTCGACAAGCTGTTCGATGAGCACCGAAAAGCTTGGGCGGATATTTGGAACCATAGTGATATCACCATTGAAGGTGATGTGGCCGCCCAACAGGGTATTCGCTTCAATATTTTTCAGCTAAGTCAGACCTACACTGGTAGGGACGAACGTCTGAATATTGGCCCTAAAGGTTTCACCGGCGAAAAGTATGGTGGCTCTACATATTGGGATACAGAGGCATACTGCCTGCCATTTTACATGGTTACCCACGGACAGAAGGTTGCCCGTCAGCTTCTTCTTTACCGCTACAAGCAGCTGGGAAAGGCTATTGAGAATGCCCATAAGCTGGGATACACCGACGGAGCTGCTCTTTACCCAATGGTAACCATGAACGGCGAGGAGTGCCACAACGAGTGGGAAATTACCTTTGAGGAAATTCACAGAAATGGTGCAATAGCATTTGCGATATACAACTACGTTCGCTACACTGGCGATAAGGATTACCTGGTTGATTTTGGTTTGGAGGTGCTCATTGCAATTGCCCGTTTTTGGTCGCAAAGAGTCAACTTTTCTACAGAAAAGGGGAAATACGTGATGCTGGGTGTTACCGGACCAAACGAGTACGAAAATAACGTTAACAATAACTGGTACACCTCTACAATTGCCTGCTGGTGTATGGAGTACGCTGAAGAAGTATCAAGTTATGTAAAGTCAACCAACAATGCCAAGTACCAAGAGCTTTGCAGCAGGATTGGTTTTGATGAGGTGAATGAGATTGCCCGCTGGAAGGAAATTCGCTCTAACATCTTCCTTCCTGAAGATAAAAAATTGGGAATCTTTCTCCAGCAGGAAGGTTACCTGGATAAGGAGCAGATACTGGTTAAGAATTTAGATCCCAAGGAACGGCCAATAAACCAGAAATGGAGCTGGGACCGTATTTTACGTTCCTGCTTTATTAAGCAGGCCGACGTTCTGCAAGGCCTATATTTTCTTGAGGATAGATTTGACACCGAAACCATAAAGCGAAACTACGAATTTTACGAAAATAGAACAGTTCACGAGTCTTCCCTTTCACCCTGCGTCCATAGTGTGCTAGCTTCCAGAATTGGTAACGTTGAAAAAGCCTATGAGCTCTACCTGCGAACAGCCCGCCTCGATTTGGATGATTACAACAACGAGGTAAAGGAAGGCCTGCATATTACCAGTATGGCCGGTACGTGGATTTCAATTGTGGAAGGATTTGGTGGCATGCGGGTTCGCAGTAATATGCTCACTTTTAATCCTTTAATTCCACAAAACTGGAAGTCATTCAGCTTTAAAGTTTGGTTTCGTGGTAACGTCCTCAAAATAAGGGTTACAAACTCGGAGTTAAGCCTCTTCAACGAAGTGGGTAGCAACATCACTGTTAAAATTTATGGGAAGGACCAGCTAATTCCTGAAGGGGGCGCTATTACCATTGCCGTTCAAAAACAAGTTTACTAAAACATCTAATAAAGCTAAATAATGGGGAATATGCATTTTAAACCGGGTATTATAACCGGAAACGAGTTGAATAAACTATTCGAATACGCCAAGCAGGAAGGGTTTGCTCTGCCGGCTGTTAATGTTACCGGCACAAACACTATGAATGCTGTAATGGAAGCAGCTCATGAAGTTGGATCACCTGTAATCATTCAGTTTTCAAACAGCGGTGCATCGTTCATCTCAGGAAAATCAATTTCCAACGACGGACAACGCGCCAGCATACTTGGCGCTGTTAGCGGCGCAAAGCATGTACACTTGCTTGCAGAAGCCTACGGGGTACCAGTAGTTTTACACACCGATCATGCAGCTAAAAAGTTACTCCTCTGGATTGATGGACTTCTTGATATGGGCGAAAAGTACTATAAGGAAACTGGTGCTCCTCTATTTAGCTCCCACATGCTCGACCTATCCGAAGAACCCCTTCATGAAAATATAGAGATTTGTAAGCGCTATCTCGAACGAATGAGTAGAATGGGGATGACTCTTGAATTAGAGCTGGGAGTAACTGGCGGCGAGGAGGATGGTGTTGACAATACCGGGGTGGACAACTCACGGCTCTACACCCAACCTGATGATGTTGCCTACGCCTACGAAGAGTTGATGAAAGTAAGTCCCAACTTTACTATTGCTGCTTCGTTTGGCAACGTACATGGCGTTTATAAACCCGGAAACGTAGTGCTAAATCCTATAATACTAAAGAATTCTCAGGAGCTAATCAGCAGGAAATTTGGTAAGGGTAGCAAACCGGTAAATTTTGTATTCCACGGTGGAAGCGGTTCCGAAAAGGAAAAAATTGCTGAAGCCATTAGCTACGGTGTGGTAAAAATGAATATCGATACCGATCTTCAATGGGCTTTCTGGGATGGTATTAAAAATTACTACCAGTCTAAAAAGGAGTACCTCCAGGGGCAAATTGGAAATCCCGAAGGGGAGGATTCGCCTAACAAAAAGTACTACGACCCACGTGTATGGCTCCGAAAAGGGGAGGAGTCGGTGATTAATCGCCTAAAGGAGGCTTTTGCCGATTTGAATGCGCTTAATCGTGCTTAACCATGAACGGATGCTTCACAGGATACCAGTATTCATTCTGTAACTTGAGAGTCAACTTTTTAACTTGATAAGTAATTTATTGGGGTTAATCCTCTGGGGTTAACCCTTTTTGTTTAACATTAAAAGCATTATTACTATGAAGAAACCATTAATTTTGATGTTGATGCTAATTGCAGCATGTTCAATGAATGTCAACTCGCAGAATATCAAAAGGGTTGAACCTCCATGCTGGTGGGTGGGCATGAAGAACCCCAGGCTCCAGCTGATGATTTATGGTAGTAACATCAACCAAGCCCAGGTAGGAATCTCGGACAGCCGGGTTACACTCGAAAGCGTTGACAAGACTGAAAACCCCAACTACCTGTTTCTCAATCTTGCTATTAATGAGAATGCCGAACCTGGGGCTTTCAATATTACCTTTAAATTTCCAAAGGGAAAACCTAAGGTGGTTGCCTACGAGTTGAAAGAACGTAAGCAGGGTTCGTCGGAGAGGATAGGCTTTAACAATTCCGATGTAATCTACCTCGTTTTTCCTGACCGCTTTTCAAACGGCAATCCCGCTAACGACTCAATTAAGGGTTTCTCCGATAAGTACAACCGGAACGATCCTTATGGCAGGCATGGTGGAGACATACAGGGAATTATTAACCACTTAGACTATTTTAATCAGCTAGGCGTTACTGCCCTTTGGCTAAATCCGATCTTGGAGAATAACCAGCCTTCAACTTCCTACCATGGATATGCCATTACCGACTTCTACAAGGTGGATCCCCGCTTGGGCGATAACGAGCTTTATCGTAAATTCTCCCAAATGGCTCACGAAAGAGGATTAAAGGTGGTGAAGGATATGGTTTTTAACCATTGTGGAAGTTCTCATTGGTGGATGAATGACCTGCCCATGCACGATTGGATAAACCAGTTTCCTCAGTTTACGCGGACAAATTACCGTATCCCCACAACATTTGACCCTCATGCCTCAACTGTTGATAGTAGCCTTATGGCCGATGGCTGGTTTGATCTTACCATGCCCGACTTAAACCAGCGCAATCACTATATGGCTACCTACCTTATCCAGAATAGCATATGGTGGATTGAGTATGCCGATCTCAACGGTATTCGGATGGATACCCACCCATACTGCGACAAGCATTTCATGTCGCGTTGGTGTGCTGCTGTTATGTCTGAATACCCAAATTTCAGTATTGTTGGCGAAACATGGGTAAACTACCCCGATTGGGTTGCCTACTGGCAAAAGGATGCCCATAATCAGGATGGTTACAACTCGAACCTTAAAGTGGCTATGGACTTCCCGCTTATGTTTGCCATGCACAAGGCTTTTGACGAGAAGGATGGTTGGGATACCGGACTTGCCCGCCTATATGAAATTTTAGCTCATGATTTTGTGTACCCAAGCCCTAACAACCTTCTCATCTTTGCTGATAATCATGACATTGGACGTTTTCATCGGGACTCATCCCAAGCTCTTGGCCGGCTAAAATTGGCAATGGCATTTCTACTTACTACCCGTGGAATACCTGAGATTTACTATGGCACCGAAATAATCCTGCCTGGCGATGATGCCAAGGGACATGGCGATATTCGCCGCGATTTTCCGGGCGGTTGGGAGGGTGATTTAAAGTCAGCATTTACAACCGATGGCAGGACAAACCGCCAAAATGAAATTTTTAACTATATTTCTACTATACTTAACTGGCGCAAAACGGCTTCTGCTGTTCATTCCGGAAAGTTAACCCATTTTATACCCGAAAATGAAGTGTACGTTTACTTCCGGTTTGACGATAAGCAAACTGTAATGGTAATTCTCAATAACGGCTACCAACCTAAAATGCTTGAAACTGCCCGCTTCAGCGAAATGATGAAGGGAAAGAATTCAGCGGTTGATATTATTTCCGGTAAGGTATTCGACAATCTTGAGAAAATTCAGCTCTCGCCACGCTCCGCTTTGATCCTGGAGCTTCGTTGATTATACTAAAGTTATCATTTCATAAATGTCAGTTTATGAAGAAGTTATTATTTATTATTTCAATCGCAACCCTAGCAGCTTGTCAACCGTCGCCAAATCTTGATGGTGTTGCGGAAAAACCGGCTGTTGCGGATTTGCTTTCAGCCATTCAGCTGAAGGGCGATAGTACTAAAGTTGTTCTTACCGATTACTTCCCTGATAATAAAGTTGTTGACTCTATAACTATTCCCGATTTCTTTCGGTATAGCTACTCACCTGATAGCGCTTCCATCACTCTGGTAGCAAACAACCTAAATCTGCCTCCATTAAGCATTATACAGGTGTGGGTTAAGGGGAATGAACGCTACGATTTACTTGTCCGCAAGAGCAAAAAACTTCCTGTTGCCTTTACCTTTGACCCGGAAGGTAAAAAGGTAAAATCCGTTCAACTTGCCGGTCAAATAAACGATTGGAACCCTAATGCAACCAGCTTAACATTTGATGGTAAGGTTTTTAGAACAACCCTGCTGCTTAACCCTGGGAAATATCACTACCAAGTTGTTGTTAATGGAAAGTGGATGCTCGATCCCGCCAACCCGCTTAAGGAGGATAACGGGATGGGTGGGCAGAACTCGGTTGTTGAAGTTGGCAACTTAAAGCCTAACATGCTACCCAAACTTGTCGCATTAACAGCGCACAAGAACATCCTTAACATTAAAGCAACCGGAACGGTTGATTCTATTATAGTGCTGTGGCAGAATTATTTATTGACCGGTAACTTTATTAAAAGGGACGGCGATGTGTTTCATGTTACCTTACCCCGAAATGCCGAGGAGTATAGCCGTTCCTACATCCGTGTATGGGCTTATAACGAGTTTGGCGAATCCAACGACCTGCTTATCCCGCTGGAGGGTTGTAGAGTTGTTGAAGACCCTGGGAAGCTAACCCGTAGCGATAAGCATACTCAGGTTATGTACTTTCTTATGGTTGACCGCTTCAACAACGGCACCACGGCTAACGACAGGAAGGTTGATGATCCGGAAATTCTTCCCAAGGCAAACTACTTTGGGGGAGACTTGGTAGGAGTTACACAGAAGATTAAAGATGGATATTTTACTTCTTTGGGAATCAATACAATATGGCTATCTCCTATAACCCAAAATCCTCTTGGAGCATGGGGTTTGTACCCGAATCCACGAACAAAATTCTCCGGTTATCATGGATACTGGCCGGTTTCGCTTACAAAAATTGACTTTCGCTATGGAACAGACGGCGACTTGCGCGAGTTGATTGATGAGGCGCATAGCCGAAACATGAATGTGATTCTCGACTACGTTGCCAACCATATTCATGTAGAGCACCCCCTTTATAAGCAGCATCCTGATTGGACAACATCTCTCTACCTTCCAGATGGTTCGCTAAACACCGAACGATGGGACGAATACCGCCTAACTACATGGTTTGATGTATTTCTACCAACTCTCGACCTACAGCGTCCCGAAGTTTACGAGCCAATGACGGATACTGCTCTATACTGGCTTACAAATTTTCAACTTGATGGTTTCCGCCACGACGCTACCAAGCACATCCATGAGAATTTCTGGCGTAGGCTTACCCAAAAGATTAAGCTCAAGGTTACCGATAGAAGCATCTATCAAATTGGTGAAACCTATGGTAGCAGGGAGCTGGTTGCAAGCTATATAGGTTCCGGAATGCTTGATTCGCAGTTCGATTTTAACATTTACGATGCCTCGGTTGCCGCGTTTGCTCGAAGCAACTACCCATTTTCATCACTAAACAGCTCTTTACTAGAGTCCTTTAGCTATTTTGGCTGGAACAACCTAATGGGGTACATTTCGGGTAACCAGGATAGGGGGCGCTTTATCTCCTATGCAGGGGGTGCTTTACGTTTCGACGAGGATGCTAAAAAGGCCGGATGGACACGAGAGATTGGCGTTGGCGACACATCAGCATATAGCAAACTATGCATGCTAAACGCATTTAACCTTACCATTCCCGGTGTCCCTACTATATACTACGGTGATGAATTTGGCATGCCTGGTGGAAACGACCCCGATAATCGCAGGATGATGAAATTTGATAACCTTTCACCAATAGAGAACAGGACACTTGATGTTGTAAAAAAACTGGTGAACCTTAGAAGAAACACCATGGCCCTTAACTATGGTAACTTTGAAACCCTTTTAGCCGACTCAACCCAGTATGCTTATGCCAGAACATACCTGCAAAGTTCTGCAATAGTTGTCTTTAATAAGAGTGATGAGGATAAATCTATAATTTTTAAATTGCCTGATTATATGGTGGGTAGAAACTTTACCTCAAAGTTTGGCTCAAATTCTTCCATCCAAAACCAAATTGTTAAAGTAGATTTAAAGCCAAACTCATTTGAGATACTCATATCCAAGTAGATACGTTTTTTATTACTCCTAATAAGAGCCCTACATCGTAGGGCTTTTTTGTTGAGCATTAGCTTATTAAGGCAATGGAAACAGGAATCCGGCTGTAGGAAGTAAAAATTTGAAATCTACGCTCTATTTAATTTGCAGGCTGTGAATTTTGGAATCTGTACATAAAAAAACCATCCACTATGATTATGGATGGTAATGTTGAATAGCCTATAACTTGTGATCCAGCTGGGATTCGAACCCAGGACCCCATCCTT
>DCDD01000072.1 GCA_002316235.1 Bacteroidales bacterium UBA1064 | reverse complement strand
GAATGGCACACTACCAGGAGCACATGCTCTTTAAGGGCACCCAAACCCTTGGCACCATCAGCTGGGAAGAGGAAAAGCCTTACATTGATAAAATTTTTCAACTCTACGACTCCCTGGGTAAAACTTCCGATGAAGCTAAGCGCAAGCAAATTCAGCAGGAAATAAACGAGGCATCGCTCAAGGCAAACAGCTTCGCAATTCCCAACGAGTTTAGCAACCTGGTGAACGAAATAGGCGGTTCGATGCTCAATGCCGGCACCGGCCCCGACTACACCGTTTTCTACAACATGTTCCCTTCAAGCCAGATTGAACGCTGGCTCGACCTTTACGCCCATCGTTTTGTTGAACCTGTTTTCAGGGGTTTTCAGGCAGAGCTGGAGGTGGTTTACGAGGAAAAGAATCTATACAACGACCAGTTTTTCACCAAGCTGCTGGAGGAGTTCCAAAAGCAGTTCTTTAAGAATCACCCCTACGGACAGCAAACGCTCATTGGCTCCATTGAGGATTTGAAGAACCCCTCGCTCACCAAGATGTACGATTTTTTTAAAACCTACTATGTCCCCAACAACATGGCACTTGTTCTCTCCGGCGATTTCAACTCCGACGAGATTATTCCCGTTATCGAAGAAAAATTTGGCAAATGGAAGGAGCATGAGCTACCAGAAAGTAAGATATGGACAGAAAAACCATTTAACGGAAGGGAGTTCTACCAGGCCAAGCTTTCCCCGGTGAAAATGGGGCTTCTGGGATTCAGAGCTCCGTCGGCTAAAGACGATGGTTTCCTGGCAGCAGAGGTGGCTACCCGCATTCTCAACAACAGCTACTCCACCGGATTGCTCGACAAGCTAACGCTCGATGGAAAGCTGCTGGCCGCTCAAGCTTTGCAAATGCCCTACCTCGACCATGGCGCCGTTATTGTGGTTATGCTTCCAAAGATACTTGGCCAAAGCCTTGAGGATGCTGAATCACTGGTTAATAATGAACTTGGTAAACTTAAACGAGGCGAATTTGACGACTGGATGCTGGAGGCTGTTAAGCTCGACCTCTACCGCAACCACGTTACCACCATGGAGAAAATTGATGGGCGTGCGCTCTACCTGGGAGAAGCTTTTGCCAAAGGGCAATCCGCTCAGGAAGCGCTCGACTACCCTAATAAAATAATGAGGCTTACCAAGGATGATGTGGTTGCTGCAGCTAACCAAATCTTCGGAGATAGCTATCTGGCCTTCTACTCTAAAATGGGCTTCCCCAAAAAGGAAAAAATAGAAAAACCAGACTTTAAACCCCTGTTGGCTAACACCGAAGCTAAAAGCGAGTACGCTAAGCATTTCTTCAACCTACCATCCAAAAAGCCTGATTTCAACCCCATTGTATTTGATAGGGATGTTGAAACAGTTGAAATAGGCAATGGGCATAAGCTGATGTGCGTTCAGAATCCCGCCAACGATATTTTTTCCCTAACAATAAACTTCATGATAGGGGAAAACACCATGCCCCTGCTTCGCCTGGCCTCACAGGGAATGGGCCTTAGCGGCGCCGGCAGCTATAACGTAACCGAGTTGAAATCGGAGTTTGCCCGAATTGGCGCATCGTACAACATCACCTCAAATGATTACAGCGTGTCTATTGAACTACAGGGAGTGGAAAGTGAACTTGACCGAGCGCTCGAGCTTGTAGGAATGCTGGTAGGCGACCCCCGCCTTGAGCAGTCGAAAATTAAAACAATAGTTGACGGGGAGACTACCGCTCGAAAAGTTGAACGTTCACAGCCCGACAATGTAGCTCAGGCGCTACTGGAGTACACCCTTTATGGCGATAGTTCAAACTACCTAAACCGCCTATCGTCGAAGCAGCTTAAGAACTTGAAGGCCGAAGAACTGGTATCAACCTTTAAAAAAGCAACGGAGTACAACACTCAAATTTACTACTGCGGAAAGACAGGCGCATCAAATGTAGCCGCAGAGGTGAGCAAGCATGTCCCATTGGCTGCCAACCCAAAACACGATACCAACTCAAAGGACAGGCTGGCCAAGCATTACAATGAAAACACCATCTACCTGGTTGATAAGCCAAAGGCCAGACAAAGCAAGGTGTTTGTATTTATCAACGGCCAAAGCTTTACACCTGCAGATGCAGCTGTAATAGATGCTTTTAACGACTACTTCGGAGGAGGGTTCTCTGGACTTATTCTTCAGGAAATAAGGGAATACCGCTCGTTGGCCTACTCTGCCGGAGGAAAATTTAAGTTGCCCCGCCAAAAAGGAAATCCAGCTGATTTTATAGGCTACGTTGGAACACAATCCGATAAAACCCTGACGGCCATGGAAACATTCAACGGGCTGATGCGCCAGATGCCCGAAAAGCCCGAACGTATGGGCCTTATAAGAAGCCACCTCGAACTTTTGGCGCAATCCGACCGACCAAACTTCAGGGAGCTGGCCTCAAGGGTTGACGAGTGGCGTGACCAGGGTTTCGAGGCCGACCCTGCCTTTGTTAAGCTACCTGCCTACCAGCTGCTTAAATGGCAGGCTATAGAGCAATTCTATGTCGACAGGATGAAGGGTAAGCCGGCTGTTTACATGATTGTTGGCGACAAAAAGCAAATCAACCTTAAGGAGCTGTCATCGTTTGGAAAAGTGATTGAACTCAAGGAGGATAAGCTGTTCAACAAATAACTTTGGGAGAGATTACTGAAAAGTAAAAAAAGACCAATACGCGTATTGGTCT
>DCDD01000023.1 GCA_002316235.1 Bacteroidales bacterium UBA1064 | reverse complement strand
CTATTAAAAAGCTAATCCGGCAGGGTTATGCTTTGTAAGCTTAATAATTGGGAGTGTTGAGTGCTCTGGTTGAGGGGTACGGTCGAGATTGCCACACGTCGGGAGACGTACGGCAGGTAAAGAACCATTTCCTTGACAGGTAGTGGGGTGCATTATACCCTACTCATACCAAGAGGGTTAGCCTTTTTTTTAAAGTTTTGCCTTACAGAGGTCATCCTTGGCAAGGGGAGGCGAGCTGCTTTTTGTCCCGCACTTTCAAGGCATTTTTTGTATTTTTGCAGTGAATATCAGCTAGCTCTTATTTTTGAAACCTAGCTGGTAAGGGTTTCGTAGTTGAACTACCTAAATCAAATTAATCATGTTTTCAGGAATTGTTGAAGAACCGGCCACGGTGGTCGCCCTACGCAGGGAAATGGAAAACCTGCACATCACCCTGAAATGCTCCTTTGCGGGGAGCTTGAAAATTGACCAGAGCGTTTCGCACAACGGGGTTTGCCTTACGGTGGTAAGCAGGGAGGGCGACACCTATACCGTTACGGCCATAAGGGAAACCCTGGAGAAATCGAACCTGGGGTTACTAAAGGTGGGCGATAAGGTGAACGTGGAGCGTAGCATGAGGATAGACAGCCTGCTTGATGGGCATCTGGTTCAGGGGCATGTTGACCAAACCGCTGTGTGCACGGGTGTGGAGGAAGCCGAGGGCAGCTGGTACTACACCTTTGAGTACGACCCTTCAAAGGGGAATATAACAGTTGAAAAGGGCTCCATTGCCGTTAACGGGGTTAGCCTTACCGTGGTGAACTCGCGCAGCAGCTCGTTTCAGGTGGCCATTATTCCCTACACTTACGAGCACACCAACTTTCACCAGATACAAAAGGGGACTGTGGTGAATCTGGAGTTCGACATCGTGGGTAAGTACATAACCAAGATGCTTCGCCAGTACATCGAATCGGGTCAAATTGCCAACTTATCCAGGTAGGCCATGAAGGGAGCTGTCAGGTTTTACAACAGAACTGTGGTTTGGGTAACGAATAACCCATTCAAATGAATGCTGATCGTCTGATTAAATCTCCCCAGGCAGTAGCCCTCATCATTTCGGTTATTTCGGCCTTAATAGCCGGTGTGGTATCGGCTGCCATTTTCGGGGTAGCCACCGAAAAGCAAGTATTATCCTGTGTGGCCATCGCCATGGCATCAATGGCCGGCACATTTATAGCTTCCACAATTCTGGTAAGCCTTTTTGCCGCCCGAAAAATCAAACCCCTATATAAAATTCTATACCAGGTGGATGTGAAGAATTCCGATATTGCCAACGAATTTGAGGATAACAACCTGCTCGAGAATATCAACGATAGTCTGGTAAGCTGGACAACAAGCAAAACCGAGGAGATTGACCGGTTAAAGGAGATGGAGCGGTACCGAAAGGAGTTTTTGGGAAACGTGTCGCATGAGCTGAAAACGCCAATTTTCAACATTCAGGGGTACGTGCTGACGCTGCTCGACGGTGGGCTCGCCGATTCCCATATCAACAGGAAATACCTGGAGCGGACCGAAAAAAGCATAAACCGGATGATCGGCATTGTGGAGGATTTGGAAATTATCTCGAAGCTTGAGGCTGGTGAGCTAAAGTTGAACATGGAACGGTTCAACATTGTCGGCATGGTAGAGGATATCTTTGAGGCGCTTGAGGAGCGGGCCAGGAAGAAATCAATAAGCCTTGAGTTCGACAAGGTTTACGAAAGGCCGGTGTGGGTTTACGCCGATAAAAAGCGAATTTACCAGGTGCTGCATAACCTCATCATCAACTCAATAAACTACGGAATTCAGCATGGCCACACTGTTGTTGCGTTTTCCGATTCGGGCAAAAGGGTAACAACCTGGGTAACCGACGATGGAATAGGCATTAGCCAGAAGGACATTCCGAGAATTTTTGAGCGTTTCTACAGGGTTGATAAAAGCCGGTCGCGCGAACAGGGAGGCACAGGGCTTGGACTTGCCATTGTGAAGCATATCATCGAGGGTCATAAGCAGAGCATTAAGGTGGAGAGTAGCCTTAACAAGGGGACAACATTTAGCTTCACCCTTGACAAGCCAACCAAGCAGTGATGTGGAAACAAAGTATGCTGCAACCCAATTGCCCTAAAGCCAGTGTGGAATAATTGTTGCGCTATGGCTCCGCGTTCCTAAATGCCTTTCCAACAAACCTGATGGTTTCTTCAATGGGTATAAACTCGAACCCAATTTTTTCCCTTATTTTCTGCGAGGAGTACAGGGTTACCCTGAAAGCCGTCTTTAAGTTGGCCTTGGAAACGAGGTTCCCTCTTCCTGAGAGCTGTCCAAATAGCTGGACAAGTGGGTAAACCGCATCCACTACACCGGCTGGCACCCTGATGCTGGGCTTGCGTTTGCCCAGCGAGGCAGCCATCATCGTGAAGATATCCCTGTAGCTGACGTTCTCGGAGTTAAGGATAAACCTTTCACCGTTGATGCCGGTTTCTTCCATGAGCACCACCATTGCCCTTGCAACATCACGCACATCTACAAAGCCCGTAACGCCGTTGGTGTAGAAAGGCATGCCCTTATATACCCGCTTAAAGAGTTGGCCGCTTCCACTATCCCAGCGTCCCGGCCCAAGAATTACCGTTGGGTTAACAACAATAACTCGCAATCCTCCGGCAAAGCCTCGCCAAAGCTGATTCTCCCCGTACAGCTTGCTGACAGCGTAGGCATTTTGCCCCTTACTCTCTATCCATCGGCAATCCTCATCAACCATTCCCGATTCGTTGGCCTGGCCCAATGCGGCTATCGAGCTTACATGGCAAATCTCTTTTACCCCATTGTCCATGCAGGCGTCAACCAAATTGCCCGTTCCGGTAATGTTGGTTTCAATCACGCTCGAGCTCTGCAGGGGGTTAAACGAAACAATTCCACCAGTATGGTAAACCGTCTGAACACCCTTTGTTGCATCAAGTAGCGATTGGTAGTCGAGCAAATCGCCATCAACCCACTCGATTCCCTGTAGCAGCTTGCTGGACTCATGGCTGTAAAGCTTGAATACCCAATCAACAAATTCAGTGTTGGAGCGCTCACGCTTCAACGCCCGCACGCTTTCGCCGCGTGAAGTTAGCTCGTATAGAAGATGCGCCCCTACCAGTCCGGTTCCCCCGGTTACCAAAATCATACTATTTCCATCTGTTGGTTTGCTATTAAGAACAAGTATTCTGCACCCAGGTTCAAACATAGCAAAATTTCAGCTAAATTGGTAAAAATCAGGAATGTTGAAGATTTACGGGTGATTTGAAGCTGCCATTATATGGGCGGTTACGTCTAAACTTAAGGGAAGGAGTGTAAAATTTATTAGGTGCTAATAAACTTTAGCGGCAAATTTCTACTTTTGCTTCTGTGAATCAACCCAAATATGATGGCAAGCGAGAACCTAAATGAGGAGTTAGCTTCCGAAAGGACTAAAAATTTTCTGGAGGAGATAATTGAGGAGGATATTAAGTCGGGAAAGCATGGCGGAAGGGTCTTAACCCGGTTTCCACCAGAGCCAAACGGCTACCTGCATATTGGCCATGCCAAATCAATATGCCTGAACTTTGGGCTTGCCCAAAGGTATGGCGGCAAAACCAACCTGCGGTTTGACGACACCAACCCCGAGAAGGAGGATGTAGAGTATGTAAACTCCATCAAGGAGGACATCAGGTGGCTGGGATTCCAGTGGGCGGGCGAGTACTATGCTTCCGACTACTTTGAACAGCTCTACGAGTGGGCAGAGGTTCTCATTAAAAAGGGGCTAGCCTATGTTGACGATCAAACCCAGGAGGAAATAAGGATAAACCGCGGCACAGTTAACCAGCCCGGTAAACCTAGCCCCTGGCGTAACCGATCGGTTGACGAAAATCTTGACCTGTTCCGTCGGATGCGGGCCGGGGAGTTTGGCGATGGCGAAAGGGTGCTCCGTGCAAAAATTGACATGGCGCACCCCAACATGCTCATGCGCGACCCAATCATGTACAGGATTATTCATGCCGAGCACCATCGAACAGGTAGCAAGTGGTGCATTTATCCAATGTACGATTACGCCCACGGGCAATCCGACTCCATCGAGAAAATTACCCACTCCATCTGCACACTTGAGTTTGACGTTCACCGCGTGCTGTACGAGTGGTTCATTGAAAAGCTTGAAATTTTCCCCTCGAGGCAGTACGAGTTTGCCCGGCTCAACCTCTCCTACACGGTGATGAGCAAGCGTAAGCTGCTGGAGCTGGTTAGGGAGAAGATTGTTATGGGGTGGGACGATCCAAGAATGCCCACCATTTGTGGGCTACGACGCAGGGGCTACACTCCGGAGTCCATCCGCTACTTTGCCGACAAGGTGGGGGTGGCCAAGCGCGATAACGTGATAGACCTTTCACTTCTGGAGTTTTGCCTTAGGGAGGATTTGAACAAACGTGCCGAACGACGGATGGCGGTGCTTAGCCCGCTGCGGGTGCTGATTACCAACTATCCCGAGGGGCAGGTGGAAGAGCTTGATGCTATTAACAACCCCGAGGATGATGCGGCCGGTACTCGGAGTGTGCCATTCAGTAGGGAGATCTACATTGAGCAGGATGACTTTATGGAGAATCCGCCGAAAAAGTTCTTCCGGTTGGCGCCAGGGCAGGAGGTACGGCTTCGATATGCCTACTTTATCAGGTGTAACGAGGTGATTAAGGACGAACAGGGTAACATTATTCAGCTCAACTGCACCTACGACCCGGCCTCCCGAGGTGGAAATTCACCCGATGGTAGGAAGGTTCAGGGAACCATCCACTGGGTATCGGCTCAACATGCCATTAAAGCTGATGTACGCTTATTCGACAGGCTTTTTTCCAAGCCCGACCCCAACGATGTTCCCGAGGGGGTTGACTGGAAATCAACCATTAATTCCGACTCGCTCAGGGTGGTTGAAGCCTACATTGAACCCTCGTTGAAGAATGTTAAACCTCTCGATAAATTCCAGTTTGAAAGGCTTGGCTACTTTAGCGTGGATTACGACTCTACATCCCAGAAGCTGGTTTTCAACCGCACCGTTACCCTGAAGGATACATGGGCTAAAATTGCGGGGAAGTAGCAAAGGCGAAAAGCCTATTGCGGCTTGGTAGGTCATGGGGAATAAAAATTTTCCCGGTAGAATTACCAGTAAAAGGCTAATTAGCTATATTTGCACCGTAAAAATTGTCCTGTGGTGTAATTGGCAACACATCTGACTCTGGATCAGAAGAGTCCAGGTTCGACCCCTGGCAGGACAACATTTTTTCTAGCTAATCTCCCAGTCGAACCCGTCTTTACGGTCACGCACAACAACTCCCAGCTGTTCCAACTCGCTGCGAATTCTATCGGATGTTGCAAAGTCCTTCTGCCTTTTAGCCTCAAGCCTCATGGCTAAGAGTAGTTCTATTAACTTGCCTGCCAGCTCAGTATGTTTGGAGGCCGACTGTTGTTCGTCCACCAGGCCCAGTATGTCGAAGGTGAAGGTTCGGAACATCGAGCCAAGCGTTTCCAAATCGGCTGCAGAGATAGTCTCCTTTCCTTCTGCCAGCAGGTTGATGATTTTTACCCATTCAAATAGCGCAGCAATGGCCACAGGGCTATTCAAATCGTCGTTCATGGCCTCATAAATGCGGTTTTGCAGGTCGGACACATCAACCGTTGATTTGATGGAAGGGGGAATCCTGTCCAGTGTTCTAATGGCAGCCATCAAACGGGCAAACCCTTTGGAGGCAGCCTGCAGGGCTTCGTTTGAAAAGTCGAGGGTGGAGCGGTAGTGAGCCTGAAGCATGAAGAACCTTATGGTCATGGGGCTATACGCCTCCTGCAAAAGCTTATGCGATCCGGTGAATAGCTCCTCGAGGGTGATGAAGTTGCCTAGCGACTTGCCCATCTTCTGGCCGTTAATGGTAATCAGGTTGTTGTGTATCCAGTATCGAACTGCCTCGTGGCCACTAGCAGCCACGCTTTGGGCAACTTCGCACTCGTGGTGGGGGAATAGCAGGTCCATTCCACCGCCATGAATGTCGAATGGTTGTCCCAGGTACTTGATGCTCATAGCGGAGCATTCCATGTGCCATCCGGGAAATCCCTCCCCCCAGGGCGATGGCCATCGCATGATGTGCGCCGGATCGGCGCTTTTCCAAAGTGCAAAATCAAATGGGTTCTGCTTCTCCTCCTGCCCATCGAGCTGTCGGGTGTTGG
>DCDD01000116.1 GCA_002316235.1 Bacteroidales bacterium UBA1064 | reverse complement strand
TCAGAGTTGATGCAATTTCTTCGGCAATCTGGTTGGTTTGGCTAATGTCGTAGCCAAGTATTTTAACCTCAACATTATTGCCGCCGCCCATACCCATTGCTGATCTACCTGCGTTTCGGGTGCCTCCTGCATCAACGTATGAGGTGGTAATCTGTGGGTAGGCGGCAACATCACGCCTCATGCTATCGGCAATTTCAAAGATTGTTCGGGTTCGGTTATCAATGCTGCTCAAGCTCAACGTATAGTTGATGATGTACGAGGCTGATTTCTGGAAGATACTCATCAGCGATCCCCCCTCGTCGGCACCTATGCTGGTTGAAATAAGCTCAATTTCAGGATATTTTGCCTTTATCTTTTTCTCAAAATCGCGTGCCAGCTTCTTTGTTTCGTCAATTCTCAACCCCTGGGGAACCTCCATGTAAACGCTTATTCGGGCGTTATCCTGTGAGGGGGTGAACTCGGTGCCGATGAACTTCATTAGGAATAGACTACCCACAAATATTATGAAAGCACCAGTCAGGGTTAGAGTCTTGTGGTTCAAAATAGCTTTCAGGGTGCGACCGTATATCTCGTCAAAGAATCCCCAAAATTTGTTTACAATTTTGACAAAGCTGTTGCGTTTGTGCTTGTAGTGGCTTTTGCTCTTAAGCATTCTTGACGAGAGCATTGGGGTAAGGGAAAGCGCAGCGATTACCGAAACGGTGATGGTAATAGTTACAATCCATCCCAGCTGTCTAAAGAAAACACCTGTAAGCCCGCCAACTAGCGTCAGAGGGAAGAAAACCGCTATAATAACCAGGGTGGAGGCGATAACGGCAAGTCCAACTTCACGTGTTGCAAATATAGATGCCTCCCTCGGTGTACTTCCCCGTTCAATATGCTTGGTAATGTTTTCAAGCACCACAATGGCGTCGTCCACTACCATCCCAATTGCAATAGACATGGCTGATAGTGAGATTATGTTGATGGAGTTGCCGGTGGCGTAAAGGTATATGAAACCGCTTATCAGCGAAACGGGGAGTGTGGTCAGAATAATAAAGGTTGAGCGCCACTGCCCAAGCGACAGGATTACAACGAGAACTACAAATATAAAGGCATAAATTAGGGTTTCGGAAAGGTTGTTAATAGAGCCCTGGATGAATTCGGATGAGTCCATGATTTTAACTATCTGGACGTCAGATGGCAGTTCCGTTTTAATCTCCTCCATGCGGCTGCGAACCATCTTGGCAATTTTTACCGTGTTGGCGCCGCTTTGCTTCTGAACCATTAGCCTGACACCCTTCTGGCCGTCTATTGTTTCGTCAACCAGAATTTTCTTTAGGGTATCCTTAACAGTGGCCACATCTTTAAGGTAAACAACCTTTCCGGCATTGTTGGAGATAACCAGGTCCTTTACCACATCGCTGCTGCTGAAATCGCCATTGGTCCTAACAGGAAACTCCATTTTTCCAACTTCAATACGTCCGGCAGGAAGCATCATGTTTTCGGCTCCAATGGCTGCTCCAACCTGTTCGAGGCTGAGGTTGTAGGAGTCGAGCTTACGGGGATCAACCGCAACATTGATAATTCTTATGGGCTTACCCATAATGGTTACTGTTCCCACCCCGTCAATTCGGCTTAGCCGTTCAACTATTCTTTCGTCAACTATTTTCTCCAGCGCTGCGTAGCTCTTGTCGGCTTTAATCCCGTAGATGAGCACCGGCACCATGGACGAGTTGAATTTCAGAATCATGGGTTTTTCACAATCGTCAGGAAGCGCATTTTCGGCAAGGCTGACAGCATCCCTAACGTTGTTGCTGGCTTCATCCATATTTATGCCATACTCGAACTCACAGGCAACATACGACACGTTGTCCTTGCTCGACGAGGTTAGCTTCTTGAGATTCTGGAGAGAGTTAAGCTGGTTCTCCATGGGTTTGGTAACGTTGATCTCGATATCTTCGGCGTTAGCGCCAGGGTAGGTGGTGATAACGCTTATCATGGGGATGTCCATATCGGGCATCAAGTCAACGGGAATGTAGGTGATAGAGAATATTCCCAGCACTATAATGGCAATAAAAATCATTATAGTACTAACCGGTTTATTAACTGCTGTGCTATATAAACTCATAATGCGTGTTTTAATTAGCTGATAAAAAAAGGTTGGTACTAAATTTTTGTTACCGCTTGTCCATCCATCAGGTTGGCCTGTCCAACTACTATGAGCTCATCGCCTGGGTTAAGCCCGCTGGTAATCTCAATTTTATCGTCGAAAACTTCACCCACTTCAATAACTTTCCGAACAGCTTTTCCATCTGAGTAGGTGAATACGTAGCGCTCGTTGGTTCCTGATTGTTTCTGTATAACATATCCGGGAATTAGTATAGAGTTGCCGCTTCCAATGGTGATGAATGCCGTGGCAAACATACCCGGACGGAGCATGTTCGACCGGTTGGGTACAACCACCTCAATGGTAAAAGTTTTGGTGAGGTTATCAATGGTGGGGTATATCTTTTCAATTTTACCGTTGAACTTTTCGCCAGGGAAAACCTCGGTGGTAATCAGTACCGAGGAGCTTAGCTCTATCTTGCTTAGGTAGCTTGACGAAACGCCAACCAGCAGCTTAAGCCTGTCGAGCTGCATGATGGAAACAATAGCTGCCTTTCCTATGCCGGCTACCGGAGTCATGGCAAACATTTCCCCGTCGTTGATGTACTTCCCGGTGATAACGCCGTCTATGGGCGATTTCAGGGTGGTGTTATCGTCAAGAAATTGCAGGTTGGTTTTGGCGATGTCGTACTGCATCTTAACCTGATCGTACTGCTGTTGAGGAACTGCTCCAACCTTCAGAAGGGAGTCCATGCGGGCCATATCAATGCTAAGCTTGTCGAACTGGATTTTAGCCTGCTGGTAGCTTGTCCTATCGAGAATGGCCACTACCTGTCCGGCTCTTACCCTATCACCTACGTCAACCAGAACTTTTTCCACCCTTCCGGCGGTGGCGGGTGCCAGATGATTTTCCTTATAGGCTTGAACGGTTGCCGGGAGTCGCAGCTGGTGTTCTACCTTCTGAATTTCAACAGGTTGTGTTGATACTCTTACCTCGGCCTGTTTTGTTTCACCGGTAACCTCGGTTTTGTTTCCGGTGCACGAGGCTATAAGCGCTGAAAATGAAAGTATTAGTAATGTTCTTGCTGTTTTCATAGTCTGAAGTTTATTTTTTTTGTTGATTAGTTAGCTGGTGATGGTAAAGCGGATTGTCCTGTAATTTTTTCGTACTCGTTTCGGGCATTTAGATACTCGAATTGAGCCTGTATAAGGTTGAGCCTAGCCTGCATCATGGCATTATCGGCGTCGTTGAGTTCAAGCAGGGTTGCCTGTCCGGTGTTGTAACGGGTTTGAGCTATAGCGTAACCCTTTTGGGCAAGGGTAACATTCCCCTGAGCCGATTCTACTTTTTTTATGGCAGTGTTAATTGCATTAACGGAGTTTTGAACCTGGGCGGAAAGGTTGCTGCGGGTAAACTCCATCTGCATGTCGAGTTGCTGGGCGCTAATTTTAACCTGATTTAGCTGCTTGCGAACAGCAAACCCGCTAAAAATGGGGATATTAAGCTGAAGTCCAACAAGCGATGTGGGTACCCAGCGATAATCGTTAAACTTAAAATCGTTGGCCTGGGCCTGGTACTGGTAGTTCCCCATAGCCACCAGCGAGGGCAGGCTGCTGCTTCTTACCATTTTTTCCTGAATGCCAATCATTTTACGTGAAAGTTCCAGCTGCCTAAGTGTGGTGTTGTCCTGCTGCCAAACTTCCGTTGGGGAAGCAATTTCCTCAAGGGTAACCGTGCTTAGCTCGCTATGGTCGAGGGTTACAGGGATGGTGTCGTTAACGTTGAGGAGCACCTTAAAAATGTTAAGCAGGTTGTTATAGGTGTTTTTTGTCTGCATAAGGGTGGGATATAGGTTGTCAACCTGAACTTTGATTCGAATGGCATCGTAGTCGGAAACCATTCCGCTGGCATTTAGTTTTTGAATATTTTCCAGGTTGGCCTGGGCATTTTGGTAGCTCATTTCGATAACCTGGTAGCTTTGCTCCAGTAGCAGGAGGTTGTAGAACGTATTTTTTACACTAGCTGTCAGGTTGATCTGGTTTTCCCGCATTTTTTCAGCAGAGATTTCCACATCGGTTTTCCCCATCCGGATGGACTGGTATATATTCATCATGAAAATAGGAAGGGTGGCCGAAAAACCTCCCGAGTAGCTGTTGTCATAGCCAATTTTCATGGCTCCGCCGCTTCCAGGGCCAAACGTACCCTCAGGAATAAAAATTACAGGTAGTTCAAGGTACCTGCTGTAGCTGCCGGTAGCTTTTATGTTGGGGTAAAGGGCGGCATAGTACTCGCCAACTTTTTCCTCCTTTTTCTTTAGCTCCAGCTCCGACACCTTTTGCATCAGATTTTGCTGGATGGCCATGTTTACAGCATCCTTTACGGTGAGCTTAAGGGTATCGGTTTGCCCATACCCGGACAATGGAGTGAGCGATACTGCCATTGCCACTCCTAATCCATATAACACGTGAAAGATTGTTTTTCGCATAAGGTACATATTAGGATTTTTAAGTGTTAGACCATTTTATGTTTTGAGTAGTAAAAATCTACCAGTTCAAGCCCCTTGCTGGTTGAGATACCCCGAATAAAATTTATAGAAATATGTTCGAAAACTTCGGCAGGAGAAAACATGGAAAGTGGCGATGTTTCAAATCCGCCTTCAACATGCAGCACTTTTATCTGTTCAAAAATCAGGATGGAGGCAATGTCGGGGTTTATCTCCTTGCGGAACACCCCATCCTTAATCCCCATGATGATGAACTGCTTCATGTTCTCCCTCATTCGGTTGTTGAATTCGTTTGTCTGCTTGCAGATGCTTTGAGGGTAAAGTTTTTGTATGTCCTTAATAAACAAGGGGCTTGTCCCACGCAGCCGGTTGATATGGTCCCACATAAAGAGGATGTAGGTTTCAATGATGTGTGAACTTCCCTCTAAAATTCGCTTGGCTTGTTCCTTTCGGCTTTCAATTTCCTGCATCACGCAGGCTTCAACCAGCTCGTCCTTGTTCGAGAAATTCTCGTAAAGCGTACGCTTCGATATTCCTGTTTGCTCGGCAATCATATCCATGGTTACACTTCTTATGCCCATTTGCCGGAATAGAAGCATAGCCTGGTTTACTATTTGTTCCTTTACTATCATTTTTCGGTTTTACCCTCCTTTAATTTGACCGCAATGTTATTACAAAAAACTTTTTAAACAATAAAAGTTTTTTTAATATTTGTTAAATATTCTTTAATTTTTTGTAGCAGCTCCTCTATGCTTTATGCGGAATTACACACACTTCCTTTAAATATAAAGTATTTGTTCGAACGGGTGGAAGGCAAAACTACATCAACAAGCCGATAGGCGAGAAAAGTTGTAAGGGTGTTAGTTCTCTTGTAAGCTACACAAGGGCGAATAACTACTTCTTAAAGTGCTGCTAGAATCTTGCTATCATGCACCGAAAATGTGTAGAATGCCATTATAGCTTAGAAGGTAAATATGAGGCTACCGCCACGACCTAACCAGAAAAAGCAGGATGAAGCCGAAAATTTCGAGCCTTCCCAGCAGCATGTCAAGTGAAAGAACCACAAGGCCTGGTTCGGGGATGGTAGAAAAGTTGGACATTGATCCAACCAGTCCAAAACCTGGGCCGGCATTACCCATGGTGGTTACCGAAGCAGAAAACCCTGTAAGCAGGTCAACCCCCATTGCAGCCAGCAGCATGGTGCTCGCCAGCAAAATCAGGATGTAGAAAACAATAAACAGGGTTACTGAGCCAACCACCTCGTCAGAAATATTTCTGTTGCCTACCCTAACGGGGATAACAGCCTGGGGGTGCTCTATTTTTAGCACTTGGCTTTTGAGCGCTTTAAAGAAAATAACAACCCTGTCAACCTTTAAACCTCCGGCTGTTGAACCTGCGCAGGCGCATTGAATGGTAAAAAATATGATGATGACAATAGATAGGGGTGGCCAAATAGATGAATCGGCATTGGCAAAACCCGTGGTGGTGGAGAGGGAAATTACCTGAAAAGAGGCAAACCTAAAGCATTCGCCCCATGTATCGTAGGTTGATCCATGAAGGTTGATGGCAACTGCAACTATTCCGGCTATGGTTACCCAAAAGTAGTATTTAACAATGGGGGAGCGGAAAACATTGCTTTTCTTAAAGGTAAAAGTTGAGTATAGAAGCCCAAAATGAATACCCGAAACAAACATGAAGAACATGGTTACCATCTCAATAGGCACGCTGTTAAACCATGCAATGCTGGTGTTTTTTGTTGAAAACCCCCCTGTGGCAATGGTAGCAAAGGCATGGGTTACCGCATCAAACAGGTTCATGCCAAAAATTCTTAACAGGATGATATCGCAAAGGGTTAGCCCGATGTACACGTAGAGGATGACGTTTAGCATCTTACGTGTTCGGAATCTGAAGTTTTCCTGGGCAAGTGGTGAGATTTCCATTCTGGATAGGGTCAGCTGGGCTTTACCCAGCGAGGGGAGAATAACCAGCATGAAAACAACAATGCCAATACCTCCAATCCAGTGCATGGAGGAGCGCCAGAATAGCAGGCTTTTGGGCAGGGCTTCCACATCTTTTATGATGGAAGCTCCGGTTGTGGTGTAGCCCGAAACGCTCTCGAAGAATGCCTTCACCACCGTAAATTCACCACCGTAAAGTAGAAGCGGAAGCATTCCAATGAAACATGATATAATCCAGCTGAGCACAACAACCAGGTAGCCTTCCTTGTTGGAAAGGCTCTGTGTCTTTGGAACAAATATCATGGGGAAAACCGCCCATAGGGTGGTTAGCAGCAGGGTGAAGAGTAGCGGGTAAAAACCACTATCGTGGTAATGGATGGATAGTAGAAGTGAAAACAGGATGAAAGCTGCGTTTAGCAGGAGAACAAATCCAATGTAGCGGGAAAGAACATGAAGTCTCATCTATTACCTGGGTGTATTTTTTAGGGTGGTAAGATTCTTGACAGCTTCCTTCAGCTCGTTTACCTCATCCTTGGTATCAACAGCAACCTCAAATGGACGCTTATACTTTATGAAATCATTAATCCCCTTCGTTATCCCGATTACTGGCTTAATAAAGTAGTAGGAAATCATGTAGTAAAATAGCATGGAGAACACTACGCTGGTGATAATCACTATCAATCCCGGCATGATTGTCCGGTAAGGGCTATTTTTAAGAATGGCAGCTGTTTCGGTTAGGGCTTGCTGGTTTATTAGCAGGAGGCTGTCCACACTGTTCTGTATGGTTTCCATCATTGGTCTTATAGTTGTAATGTATTCGTTCAGTGAGGCGTTAGACGATGCAATAAATGATTCTGTAGCCTGCCTGTAGCTGTTAAAGACTAGCGAAATAGAGTCGGTAAGCGTTTTTTCATCGGGTTGGGTTAGGTTGGTTGCAGCCTTTTCAAAATATTCCTCAAATTCCATCACAGAAACGCCAAAAAGGTCTGAAGCGCTACCCTTATCGCCTGCAACGGCAAGCAGAATGGCACTATTTTGTTTTTCCAGGCTATGCGACATTTGCCGGGCATAGTCAATGCTTAAGTAGTTATCCCTTAAAAGTTTATTTACCGAGTTGCCTAGCTTGGTTAGCTCATAAATCGAAATTAGCCCTGAAATAATCAGCAGCGAAGCCAGGATTATAAACCCCGAAAGTATTTTTAGGCGGATACTCATTTTTTTTTACAAATGTATAACGTAATGGTGGAGTTTAATACGATTGGGATTGTTAAATTCGATTTTTTAGTAAAAGTAGATTGCACCGCAAGAAATGGCAGGTTGAGTTGTCAAAAATACATTACATTCGTAGCTGATGGACGACAAGGATTTGGTAGGCAGGGTTATTGAGAGTAACGACCACAAGGCTTTTGCCCAGCTGGTGGAGCGGTACCAAAAAATGGTGGTTACAACCTGCCGGGGGTTTGTTCAATCCTACGCCGATGCCGAGGATTTAGCACAGGATGTTTTCATCGAGCTCTTTGAGTCCCTACCCGGCTTTCGTAACGAGTCGAAACTTTCAACCTGGATATACCGAATAGCGGTTAATAAATCGTTAAATTTTGTTCGCCGGCGTAAACGCGAGGTGCTGCTGAACAACCTGTATTTTTGGAATAAGGATAGCAACTCGTTGGCTCTTGGACAAGCCGTTTCCCCGGAGGGAGAGCAGGCAATGCTGGATGCTGAAAGAAGCAAGCAGCTGAAGCTGGCCATTAACAAGCTGGCCGAAAATCAACGGGTAGCCCTAATTCTAAGCAGGTATCAGGAATTGTCGTATAAGGAAATTGCCGAAGTTATGGGAGTTTCTGTATCTTCGGTTGAATCGTTACTGTTCAGGGCTAAAGAGAACCTTCGAAAAATGTTGCTCAAGGGGAAAAATATTTGAAAATCATCGCAAGAAATCATACTACAACTTGTCTAATTATAAAATTATGAAAATGAACTGTAAGCTGGCACAGCAAAATATGCTGAACTACCTTGATGGCACAATTGACAAGAGCATTATCAACGCCTTCGAGGAGCATGTTGGTTCATGCAGCAGCTGCCGGGATGAGCTACAGCTACTAAAACCAATATACAAGCAAGTGGAAGGAGATTTGGGCGAGTATGCTCCAAATCCTTACTTTGCCGCAAAAGTTTTGGCAAAGCTGACTGAAAAGCGGGAGAAACCAACGACCATTTTTACACAAAAGAGCTACATACTGGCAGTATCGCTAGCCGCTGCTGCTGTGGCTGTTGGACTATTTGTCGGGATACAATTTGTTAGCTCAGGGTCATCGTTGGCACAGCCTGAGATTGCTACAATTCTTGCCAACGATTATAGTAATTTCTCGGATAGCAATCCGTACAATTTTGAGGTTGAAGAGGTTGATACCTCACTAAATAAGTAAGCCACCATGAACTTTTTAACGAAAAACAGAATACTGGTAATTGTCGTAGTCATTCTTTCACTGCTGCTCCTTTCAATTCTGGGAGGTTTGGGGTATGGCTACTACAGGAGCAAACAAGCCTCAAAGCTACCTCCGCCCGCCAACAGGTTTGAGCATCAGGCAGCATTTATTTCCCGATCGCTAAATTTTTCACCCATACAAAACGAGCAGTTCATCAGGCTTGGGGAAGGATTTCATTTCAAGTTTGACTCGCTGGCAACACAGATTCGGCTGGTTTCGGGTGAAATTAATAACGAAATTACCCGGGCCGAAGTTGATACCCTTAAGCTGAATATGCTCATTGACAGGTATGCCAACCTGCAACGACAGCTAAAGGAGCTATCGGTAAGACATCTAATGGAAGTAAGGGCACTTTGCAACCCTGGTCAACAACAACAGTTCTGCCGGATGGCACGTCAAATCAACCGGCGTCACCAACAAATGAACCGAAATAACAGTAATGATCGCATGCGTGGTATGCCCCCCAGGGGCCACCAAAATCAGAATAATTTCTAAATTTTAACTTAAACTTGCAAAACTATGAAACGATTGAGTATTTTACTGCTTGGTGCCATTATGGCAGCCGGATTTACAGCCAATGCGCAGAATTGCGGTAAGGGTATGGGCATGGGAATGGGAGCACCCAAAATGAATCCTGATAGCCTACAAAGCTGCAACATCCCTAACCTTACTCCCGATCAACAAAAAAAGATTTACGATCTTCGGGTAGCCCACATCAAAGCCGTTACCCCACTTCGTAATCAGCTGGCTGAGAAGTATGCCCATCTGAAAACACTGGAATCGGCCGAAAAGCCTGATTTGAATGCCATCAACAAAACTATTGATGAAATTGTTAGCATTAAAGGGCAACTTATGAAGAGTCGTGCTGCTCATAGGGCCGATGTTTCAGCGTTACTTACCGATGAGCAAAAAGTTTTCTTTAACGCCCATCAGGGGATGGGTAATAGAATGCATCAAAAGGGCATGGGTGCTGGGATGCATCAGGGAATGGGAAAGAATAAACCCATGGGTTCATGCCAACAAATGAACTAAGCCAATTAAAAATAAGAATTGAAGGTAAAATGCTGGCTTCTCCCAAGCGGGGAGGCCAGTTTTTTTTGTATGATGAAAACCCTAGCTGTTTCGGGCAGTTGGTTATTGGCCATTATCATGAAAAATTCAATGTTAAATTCTCCAAAAATTTAGTAATTTTGCAAAGTTTTTTAAGGTTTTATGATGATTGGATACGGCGGACTACCAGAGGCATTTACAAACTACAGTACATCAAAGGTAGCCGTTCTACCTGTGGCTTACGATGGCACCAGCACATGGGTAAAGGGCGCCGACAAGGGACCCTATGCACTTCTCGAAGCTTCCGCAAACATGGAGGTTTACGACATTGAAACCAACTCCGAGGTATATAGGATAGGCATTTTTACAGATGAAATCATGGAGGGCGATTTCAGCAGCCCCGATCAAATGGTTAGTGCGGTTCGCAGCCGAACACTAAAATTAATCAACGACGGTAAGCTTGTTGCAACCATTGGGGGTGAGCATTCTGTTAGCATTGGTGCTGTTCAGGCTCATGCCCGCACCTATGACCACCTCACCGTTCTTCAAATTGATGCACATGCCGATATGCGCAGCAGCTATGAGGGTAGCCCGTATAACCATGCATGTGTAATGGCCAGGGTTAAGGAGCTGTGTCCTGTGGTTCAGGTTGGCATTCGTAGCATGGATAGCTCCGAAAAAACCAACATAGATCCTCATCGTGTTTTCTGGGCTCATCAGCTTGTCGCCAACAATAGCTGGATGGATGAAGCCATCGATCTTATAACCCCAAATGTTTACATTACATTTGATTTGGATGGATTTGATCCTTCCATTTTTCCTAGCACCGGAACACCAGAACCGGGTGGTTTGCTCTGGTACCCCACTTTGACATTTTTAAGAAAAGTGATTGAATCAAGAAACCTTGTAGGATTCGATATTGTTGAGCTTTGTCCAAACCCCCTTGATAAATCTTCAGACTTTCTTGCAGCCAAGTTGCTATATAAAATACTGTCCTACAAGTACTTGAATACAGTTATCTGAATTTTAGAAAGTATAACCAACCTGAATTAGATATGAATAAGTGCAAGTGTGTTAAAGTTCCACCTCCTGAGGTCGGGGGCAAGGAATTCAAGCTGAACGCTTACTATGAATTTGACTACATCCCCCCGGTTAAGGATAATCCATCGTTTTATAAAGTTTTTAGCCTTGAGGATAACGTTAGTGGCAGTTTTAGCATTAAGGCATTTAACGAGCACTTTAAAAAGTACTGAAAGAGCCAGTAAATCCCCAAAGCAATGCTTGGGGTAGGGGTTTGGTGCTAGTGCTAAAACTAGCCAGAGTCGGCCTTTAGTTATTCAGGTAGTCTATTTCGTTGCAGAATACTAGACATCTAAATGGCTTGTCCATTTTTAACAGGAGCTGGCCGGGTGTAAATAGTTGAATTTCAAGTCTTCCAAAAGTTAGCTGGCAATTTCTATCAGCTTGTTCCTATCCCTAATAACCACCTCGCGTCGTTTTATGCTTATAATACCTTCGACCTCCAAATCGGAGAAAACACGGGCAAGGGCTGGTCGGGTTACCCCAAAAAATTCTGCCAGCTCCTGTTGTGATTTGGGGAGTATCAGGGTGGCGTTAGCCCCACCGTAGGAAAGATTTAGCAAGTAATGTGCAATTTTTTCTTTAATGGTTTTGAAGGACAGGAACCAAAGCCTATTGGAGAGAAATTGAGTTCTGTTTGATATGGAATTCAAGTAGTTTATAAGGACTGTGGCGTTGCGCTGCATGAGCGCTAGGAAATCGGCTTTAGGAATGTAGAGTATGCGGCAATCGTCGAGCGCAACCACATCAACAGGATACTGGTTATGTTCGCCAAAAATAAAGGCGTGTGCAATGGGCTTTGGTGCCTGCATCTCCTCAATTTTCAGTATTTTACCCGAAAAATCGGCCATTTCACCCTTGACACTTCCCTCAACCAATATGGTAAGGCTTTTCACCTCATCGTTCCGCTGGGCTACCAGCTGCCCTTTACTAAAATTTTTCACCACATGTGGGGTTTGGCTTATCATGTTTTCAATCTCTACGGGGCTAACCCCCATGAAAAGTGGTGATTTTGACAAAATCGGGTACATATACGAGTAGGTTTAGTAAATTTTTGCATGAATATAGTGGTAATTACGTAAATTAACTTCAAAAAAACATTCCTTGTATTTGGGGCGAAATTCGTCGCTCGGGTTAAATGGTCTATAGAAGATCTTATGTTTGTTATATTTTTGAAGGAATGCCCTATAATTGTGATAATTGCTATGCCATGAACGACCACCAAACTGGCAAGCTAGACATTTCGTTTAATACCGACCTGCCGGAAGCATTAGTTTTCAGCACATGGAAGCACCACTTGAACTATATCCACGATGCCATTTTAAGCATTGAGGTAGGCAGCGAAACAACTTCTCTCATCAACGAAGTTGCAGCAGGCGTTGGAGGTACACTGGTTGATTTATACATCGGAGAGCTAACCCCAATGGTTATTGCCGAAGAGGTTATCCAGCAGCTTGTAAGCTTTGACGCATTGGGCTATGATAGCTTTTCCCGATGGCTTGGTGTTTCCAAGAGCGGGTACCAGAACATGTACCTGAGCGACGGGTCAGCATGGATTTTAAGATTGGGTATGGTTAACCGGCGTTACGTTCATATTCATCCTGCCAGATACTCGTTGAATACCGTGCGGTGCCGGTCGGCCAACCTGAAATTTGCTATCGCATACCGGTTGTTATACGGTATGGACGATTCAAATTTTTCAATCGACAAGGTAAATAGGACTAGAGAAACCTTGGGATTACCACCTGCAGCTGAAAAAATTGCCCTCTCGGGGGCATTAAGAATCCTTAAGCAGCTAAGTGTTAAAATTGATTAAAATTAAACCAGCTCAATAATATAACCTTCTATATGTCAGATAAATCAACCATTCTAAAACAAATGTTTTATATCATATTTTTGGTCTGAAATTTGTGAAACATCATTAACAATTTTACGTTATTAGTATTGGTTTTAGGTACAAGTTTTAGGGTTAATAGTTGGTTAAGGTTTAGGTTAGTTTTAGGTTTAGGAACGGAGCTGCTTTTAAGCCGCTCCGTTCTTATTTT
>DCDD01000050.1 GCA_002316235.1 Bacteroidales bacterium UBA1064 | reverse complement strand
GGATTGTATAAATCCACTTCTTTCAGTGTTGAAAGATGGTCAATGTATTTCTTGTCCGTTAGGTTGTTTGCGCTTATGCTAAATGAAATAAGCTGATTCTGCACTTTAATTTGGCCACCAATGCTTAAATCAATAAGCGTATATCCAGCAGTAGGCGTTTCGTCAGGCGCAGCGTTGTTTTGCTTAAATGCGGTGTTTATGCTTATAGAGGCAAATGCATTATTAATAAGCGCTAATTTTTCCTTTTCACCCCGTAATTCAAACCGTAATTTATTAGCTGGCACAAATGGCAGGTAGAGGTCATTCCGTTGCTTGCCAATTACGGATGAAAACGTGGTTTCAAAGTGCAGCCATTTTAACGATTTGGGATGAACATGCAAACCTGCTTCGCCTCCAAACAATATGGAATTTGCCTGCTTGTAGCTAAAAATATATATCCCCGAGGCAGTTGTGTCGCCTGTTGGTGAAATAAATATGTAGCTATTGACAATGTTGTAAAAACCTGCCACATCAACGATGAAGTTATCCTTATGGTAATGTAGGCTTACATCTGTCTCGTATGAATTTTCAGGGTCTAAGTTTCTATCGCCAATTTCGAATCTCAGCTCGTGTGGTCCGTTTGAAGTAAGCTCTGCTATGTTGGGAGTGCGGTATGCAGCAGCAATGTTTGCTCTAAATAATAGCTCTTCCGTTACTTTGTATGTGGCACCAAGCGACCCGCTAAAACTCCCGTATGACTTGTCTAATGGGGCACGATAGGTCATTGAATCGGTAGCCACACCAATACCCTTAGTGGCTATGGTCTTATAATCGTAACGAATGCCTGTTTGCAGTTTTAATTTTCTGAAGAAAGTGTACTGCAACAAGCCAAAAGCAGAATAATTACTTGTTGTAGCATCAGGTAATAGCTTGGTTTCCCTGTTGTTGAGATTTGTATTTGTTTGGTTAAACCCCTGCAACCCGATTATGTATTCGGAGTTCACCCTTGATGGCAAATGAAGCTTGGCATCATACGTAAATGTTGCAAGCTTCATTTGTATTTCATAAACGCCAGCATCACCAAAATGGGTTAACTCTGTACGCTGAAACGCTGAATTTATATCCAGCTTGAATTTACCCAAATACAGCTTGTTCTGCGAAGAGAGCAAATGGGTGTTTAATTCCTGGTAGAAAATTTCGTTTTTTCTACCCCTCTGGGAAATTTCTTCAATTGCCTCGTCTTCAACCAGTCCTAGTTTTTGATTGTTGAAGTCGTAAAACAATTTAAAAGTGCCGACTTTATCAGTAAATCCTGCATTTAACTTAGCTGACATTTCGTTGAAACGTGAATTTGGGACAAAAGCACCTCCTCCTTGAAGAAAATCGGAGTTTGTTTTTTGACCAACTCTTAACCCTCCAAAAAACTTATTTGAAGCTCCTTTTATACCAAAATTATTAGTTGCACCCAGCGTGTTTGAAAAAAGTTGCATGTTGTAATCGCCAGTAATGCTACCTATGGGTGCGGGTTTTTCTTTTATGAAGTTGATAACACCACCAATTGCATCGGAGCCATAAAGCAATGAAGCAGGGCCTTTAATTACTTCAACATCTTCAACTCCAAACTCGTCTATCCCAAGCGGATGATGGCTGGAATACTGGTAGTTCTCAAATCTCACCCCATTATTCAGAACTAAAATATCATTCATCGAGAGTCCTCTGATAACCGGTTTCGATACACCACTTCCTTTAGAAATCATATCAACGCCGGGAACTTTTGTGAGTGTTTCCGTAAAATTTGGCGTAGTTGTACCTGTTCGTGGGTCGAGTTTGAGAACATCAATTTTTACTGCGTTTTCGTGTTGGGTCGAGCTATACCCACCGGAAACAACTATTTCCTCCAATTCTAAAGCTGTTTGGTTTAGCACTATGTTCAACTCCAACCCTTCTCCAGATAACACAACGGTCTCAATTCTACCGGCATAGCCCAACAAGGAGAATTGAATTTTAATTTTACCATTCGGTAAACCTGACAGCTCATAAGATCCGTTAGTTCCCGATGTTGTACCCTTACTCATATCGGGAACAAAAACGCTTACACCAATCAACGGTAAATTAGCTTGATCTGAAATTTTCCCTGTTATTTTGTTTTGGGCGTTCAATATATGATACGACAATATCATAGCAACAACGATAAGTATTCTTCTCATTTTATTACGTTTTAGCTTATAAACAAACTTTTATACCTTAACAGATGTACATTTCACACCTGTAAACATGGTGGTGCACGTAGTAAAAATGAGTACTCTGAATTATTGCTACAATAAACAAAGTTGTAATCGTCATTTGGTTTTACACAGTAATTGTGTTTCTGAGAGATTTGTAAATGCTTTTCAGCCGAAAAAAGAGATAG
The DNA here is from genome assembly GCA_002316235.1 of Bacteroidales bacterium UBA1064. GTDB lineage: Bacteria > Bacteroidota > Bacteroidia > Bacteroidales > Tenuifilaceae > UBA1064. The sequence goes on along the minus strand of DCDD01000050.1, from coordinate 1,257 downwards.
CTCAAAACCCGGTATGGGACATTTTTCGTGATATACATGAAAATGCTTCTCGTTTGTTGCGGTGCAATGAAAATGGTCATGGTGATGGAAAAGTCCGTCAACAAGCTTAATTGACATTGGCGCTATAAAAATAAGCACCAATGCTATTGAAATAATATTGATAGGTCTTTTTGTCATCTAAGTTCAAGTAGCTGGTGCAGCCTTTTAGGAGGGATGGGAAGTAGGATAAATATATTTTTTAAAACAAAAAGGGGAAAAAACTCCTTTCCCCCTTATCCCAACCGCTTTATGTATTACTATTACCCTGTCGTCTTAATCCAAAGAAATAGAAAGGGTTAACTGCCTGGCCGTAGAGCCTGGGCAATACTTCAACGTTAATGTAAACAACAGTAAATTGCTTTTGTTGACATGAAAAGAAAAATAGCGAACATTCACGGATTTCAACCGCCGCTTTTTAACAAAAAAAACTTTTAAAAGGACAAAATCGTGGAGTAAATCACAACCCAGCTCTCAGCTTAGCCCAATGGTCATGTTGGTGCCAAAGGTATCGCTATTCATGCCATTCGCCTTCAAATCGAGTATCCCATAATCCAGCACCATCAAAACAAGCAAATCGAGCTTTACACCCAGCTGTTCACGGCTATTGGCACTAGCGCAAGCTACCTCGTTATGCTCGCTATCCTTAATATCAATTCGGCCGAATACACCCTGCTGTCCATTAGGTAGCACGCAATGTTTGATGATGCCCATGTAGTGCCTGCCCCAATCATCTCCGGCCTTTGCCCCAAATAGCTCGGTAATTCGAATAGCCATACTCCCGATGTTTTTTAGGTTCATTTTTTACGTATGCACCTGTTGAAATGTTTTCAAAAATATTCACGAAAAAAATGGCAAGGGGTAAATGAAAAAGGCGCATCGGTTGAAGCGCCTTTTTCACAAAAAACTATATTACTCCTACTTCAGCTGGAAGCTGATAGGAACGGTGTACCAAACATTAACCGGCTTACCGCCCTGCTTACCGGGTTTCCACTTGGGTAGCATCTTTATAACCCGAATGGCCTCCTCGTCGAGGGTTGGGTCAACGCCACGGAGAACCGACACATGGTCAACAGTACCCTTGTAGGTTACGCAGAACCTGACAATTACCTTACCCTGGATGTTATTTTCCATGGCAATGTCGGGATACTTAACGTTTTCGTAGATAAACTTGAATAGCTCGGCATCCCCGCCCGGGAAGGATGGCATTTCCTCAACAGC
>DCDD01000004.1 GCA_002316235.1 Bacteroidales bacterium UBA1064 | reverse complement strand
ATCCCGGCGCTTTTATGGATAGGCTCTTAGTGGAAAGCGATCCCTTCCGTATCATTGAAGGTTTAACAATAAGCGCTTATGCCATTGGTGCAAACAAAGCAATTATCTACATTAGAAACCGTAACAAGCTGGCCGTTGACCGGCTTACCCTGGCCATTGAGCAAGCTTACGATTTTGGTTTGCTTGGGTACAACATTTTAGATAGCGGCTATAGCCTTGATATTTCAATTTTTCAAGGCCCAGGAGCTTACGTTTGCGGGGAGGAAACTGCTCTAATCCAAAGCCTCGAAGGGAAACGTGGTACGCCTTCTATTAAACCTCCCTACCCTAACGAGGTGGGGTTAAATGGTAAGCCTACCGTGGTTAACAATGTCGAAACCCTTGCCAGTATCCCAGATATTCTCCTTAATGGAGCTGACTGGTTTATGAAAATAGGGACGGCCACATCAAAAGGAACTAAAATTTTCTCTGTAAATGGTAAGGCTTCCCTTACCTGTGTGGTGGAAATATCCATGGGCAGGCCACTCTCAGCCATTGTAGAGCTGGCAGGAGGGGTTAAGCCCGACTGCACGTTAAAGGCAATCCATCTGGGAGGCCCATCTGGGGTTAGCGTTACCCCTGACGAGCTATACCTCCCTGTTGACTTTGATGAGCTGAAAGTCCACGGCATACCACTTGGTTCGGGGGGAGTCCAGATACTCGACCAGTCGGTTTGCATGGTTGACCTGACCAAGTTTTTCATGCACTTCATCCGGAACGAGAGCTGCGGAAAGTGTATCCCTTGCAGGGAGGGCTCTAGCCGTATGTACCAAATTTTGAATGAGATTTCCCGTCGTCCCGATTCCTCCGACAAGCACCACACCCTCGAGCGCTTTAAGGGTGTAATTCAGCTCGAAACGCTTGCTGAGGTTATGCACGATACCTCCCTTTGCGGGCTAGGTCAAACCGCTTCCAAGCCATTGTTAAAAGCTTTAAAGGCATTTAGAGACGAGTTTGAGGAGCACATTTTTGACCGTAGCTGTAGGGCCGGAGTTTGCCGCGACCTTAGAACTTTTTACATTGATACTGAGAAATGCACGGGCTGTGCCGCCTGCGCCAAAAAGTGTCCAACTAACGCCATTATTGGAACTCCTCGCTCTCCCTACTTTATTGTAGAGGATAAATGCACGGGTTGCGGCAGCTGCATGGAGGTTTGCAAGTTTGCATCGGTTTTCTATAGATAACCTGCATTTTTGGTTAAAATTATGAAATATTCCCAACTAAGAGCGAAACCTAAAGGTGCGAGGAATGAAGAAGCGTTATTGGAAGCTAAGCCTTTTGTTTTATTTTTTTGATACAGATTGATTACTGACTTGTTTGAAATAATTTAACACATGAATTTCAACATTGAGGTTAACAACCGTCAAATTCTAGTTCATCGAGGAGAAACCATTTTAAACGCCCTAAGGGGGAATGGGATTAAAATTCCAACCCTTTGCAACATGAAGGAGTTGTCGCCTACCGGTGCCTGCCGTCTATGCGTTGTTGAGGTTGAGGGACGTGAAAGGCTGGTTACGTCATGTTCGCAACTTGTTGAGGAGGGCATGCGGATTAAAACCCATTCATCAAGAGTGGTAAAAGCACGTAAAACGTTGGTTGAACTGCTACTTGCCAACCACCCGGACGATTGCCTTTACTGCGAAAGAAACGGACGCTGCGAGCTACAATCCCTTGCCGTTGAGCTGCATGTTCGCGAACGGCATGCCCAAAACAAAACCTTCTCCCAAAAGCTCGACCTATCAAGCCACAGCATCATTCGTGATCCATCCAAGTGTGTGCTTTGTGGGCGTTGTGTTCGAATTTGCAATGAGCTTCAGTCTGTATCCACGTTTGAATTTGTTAAGCGGGGTTGCAATATGTACATAGGCACAGCCATGTCGCGCGATTTAACCTTCTCAAACTGCATTGCTTGTGGGCAGTGTGTAATGTCATGTCCTACCGGTGCGTTAAGCGAACGCTCAAACGTTGATGAGGTTATAGATGCCCTTAACAACCCCAACCTTATTCCGGTTGTTCAGGTGGCCCCATCTATTTCCGTATCGCTTGCTAGCGAGCTGGGGCTCAAACCAGGTAAAGATTTGAATGGGGTGCTAAACGCCATTCTACGTAAAATTGGCTTTAGATACGTTTTCGACAGTGCTGCTGCGGCCGATATTGCGGTGATGGAAACAGCTACTGAACTCTTGAAGCGGAGGGAAAATGGAGAGAAGCATCCGCTTATATCGTCATGCTGTCCGGCATGGGTAAAGTTTATGGAGCAGTACTACCCCGAACACCTTTCATGGCTATCCACTACTAAATCACCCCAGCAGGTGATGGGGGCGCTTATTAAATCGTATTTTGCACCATCCTACGGCATTAATCCGGCAGGTATTTTCTCGGTTTCAGTAATGCCCTGCCTGGCTAAGAAAATTGAAGCCCGACGGGAGGAGATGACTACCAAGGGTGTTTCGGATGTTGATACGGTTATTTCCACCCGTGAGCTTGTGCAGCTGGTAGAACTGTACGGAATTGACGTACAGAATGTTGAATCCCAACAACCCGATTCCCCCTTCGATATTCGTAGTTCGGCAGGTAAGCTTTTCGGCGTTTCAGGAGGATCGTCCGAAGCTCTTGCCCGCACCCTGCACTACATGAATACGGACACGGAGCTGGACAACTTTAAAATTGCAGAACTACGTTCATCTTCCGGCATTAGAGAGTTTAAACTTACCACAGGTAAACAGGAATTTGTGTTTGTAGTGCTGAGCGGCATGAAATCCATTCATAGCTTTATGGCTGAGCTTATCAATGGAAATGTTAGGGCCGATTATGTTGAGGTAATGGCCTGTCCTGGAGGATGTGTTAATGGTGGCGGGCAGCCTTTTGCAATGGACCCTAAGGAGATAAGGCAAAGAACCAAATCAATATACGAACTCGATGAGGCCGATGTGGTAAAATCATCCCACAAAAACCCCGTTGTGAAAAGTGTTTACGATGATTTTTTGAAAGAACCATGCGGTGAACTTGCCCAAAAGTTTCTTCATACTTCCTATTACAAGCGCGACGTGCTACTATGACAAGCTAGCTAAGTTGGGAGGTCTGGCCGATGCTAATTCGAAACGTGTAGGTAAAAAAGATAATTAATAGTAAAGTCCATGCAGGAGGAAAATCGCAAGCTGGTATATACAATAAAGGAACTTTGTAGGGTTTGCTATACCTGTGTGAGGGAGTGTCCGGCTAAAGCTATCAGAATAATCAATGGTCAGGCTGAGGTGATTGCCGAACGCTGTATAGGATGCGGGAATTGTGTGAAGGTGTGCAGTCAGGATGCAAAAGTTTACCTGCAAACACGAATGGAGGTCAGGGATTTACTGCAGTCGGAGGATAAGGTAGCCGCCCTTGTAGCTCCAAGTTTTCCGGCTGAGTTCAGCGAAATTGATGATTACCGGAAGTTTGTAGGCATGCTCCGGCAGCTTGGATTTTCCTATGTTTTCGAGGTAGCCTTTGGTGCCGATTTGGTTGCTCGAAGGTATAAGGAGTTGCTTGAAGACCGAAGCGGCAAAGGCTACATCTCCTCGGATTGCCCGGCAATTGTAACCTACATACGATACTATCATCCCGATTTAACCGAATACCTAGCCCCGGTGGTATCACCCATGATTGCTATAAGCCGCGTAGTTCGAAAAAAGTTGGGGAATGGGGTTAAGTTGGTATTTATTGGCCCATGTATTGCCAAAAAAGCGGAAACCGATGAGGTTGATGAGGCGCTAACTTTTCGGGAGCTACGAGGTATGCTGGAATACGCAGGTGTAACCCCCGAAGCAGCAACCCCCTCGGAATTTGACCTACCCCGTGCCGGACGGGGTGCTATATTCCCGGTAAGCCGGGGGTTAATTCAAACGGTACGGGTAAACGAGGATTTGGTAGAAGGTAACGTTACGGTGGCTGAAGGTCGTATGGGATTTCAGGAGGCTATTAAGGAGTGGGAAATTGGAAACCTTAAGGGGCAGAACCTCGAGCTACTCTGCTGCGATGGCTGCATAATGGGTCCCGGTATGTCGCCTGGTGGTAAACGATTTGAACGTAAAACCCAGATTAGCAGGTATGCCCGGCAAAAGCTTTCGGAGCTTGAGCATGATGAGTGGCTTTATAGCATGAACGAATTTAGGGATATTGATGTTTCCAGATCTTTCCAGCGTGATGATAGGCGAATGCCTATACCATCAGACGATCAGATAAACAGGGTGCTGGCCAGTATGGGAAAATTCTCGCCCCGCGACCAGCTAAATTGCGGAGCTTGTGGATATGAAACCTGCGTTGAGCATGCCATTGCCATAATTGATGGGTTAGCCGAGGTGGAAATGTGCTTACCCTACGCCATCGAAGAACTTCACATTTCTGTTGACAATCTTGCCATTTCAAACGAAAAGTTGGCAAAAATGCAGCAAGCGTTGAAGCAATCAGAAAAACTTGCCCATATGGGGCAGCTTTCGGCTGGAATTGCCCATGAGCTAAACAACCCTTTAGGTGTAGTGCTGATGTACAGCAATATTCTTATGGACGAATGCAAGCCCGACGATCCTCTACGCAAGGATTTGGAGCTGATAGCCACACAGGCCGAGCGATGTAAAAAAATTGTGGGTGGGCTGCTCAACTTTGCCCGTAAAAATCAGGTTAAAGTAGAAAGGGTTGATATACGAAAACTTGCTGCAGAAAGCGTAACCTCTGTAGTTATCCCTAAGACCATTTCAACTCAGGTAGTATGCAAGGCTAACAATACCGAGGCCTATCTCGATTACGAACAAATGATGCAGGTTCTAACCAATCTAAATAAGAATGCTGTAGATGCCATGCCAAACGGAGGGGTGCTTACCGTTGAGGTGGATGAGAATGAAAGCGATGTAATTTTTAGGGTGAGCGACACCGGAACGGGGATACCTGAGGAGAATATGGATAAACTTTTTACCCCTTTCTTCACCACCAAGGGAACTGGCAAAGGAACCGGTTTGGGGCTGGCCACTACCTATGGAATTGTTAAGATGCACAGCGGGAAAATAGAGGTGGACTCCAACACCGATCCCGCCAAAGGCCCCACTGGTACCACTTTTACCATTGTGCTTCCCCGGAAACCTACTTTAGGTTAAATGTTCAATTTTTAAATTGATGGATCATGCCTACTCCTGCAAAGAAAACCATTTTAATTGTTGACGATGACGTTGACTACCTGTACCAGCTGAAATTTCAGGTTGAAAAAATGGGGTTTGAAACGGTAACTGCCGAAAGCCAGCACGAAGCGGAAACGCTGCTTAACACCATTAAACCCGACCTGGCCATTCTCGACCTAATGATGGAGAGCGAGGATAGTGGTTTTATATTAAGCTACAAGCTAAAAAGGAAGTACCCCGATGTGCCCATTATCATTGCAACTGCTGTTTCGGCCGAAACTGGGATGACATTCGGAATCAACACCGAGGAGGAACGGAAGTGGATTAAGGCCGATCTTTACCTGGAAAAGGGCATTCGCCCCGACCAACTTCACAGGGAGATTGTTAAACTGTTAAAACTTTAGCACGATATGGAGGTTGTTGACGTTTTGGTGGTTGACGATGAGCCAGGAATTCGCTCTGGTGTCTCACGAATACTTAAAAACTACACCATTAACTATCCATTTTTGGAGGACGACATTAGCTTTAATGTGGTTGAAGCCGCCACAGGTGAGGAGGCTATTGAGATTATCCAGCGCAAGCCGCCTGCAATAGTTCTTCTTGACAATAAACTTCCGGGAATTCAAGGAATTGATGTGCTCCAGTTCATCAGTGCTCATGAACCCAACATCCTGGTTATGATGATTACTTCCTATGCTTCGTTGGAGCTGGCGGTTAAAGCCACCAACATTGGCGCTCACGATTTTGTCCCCAAACCCTTTACTCCGCAGGAACTTCGCTCGTCAATCGAGAATATTACCAAGCATTACTTCCTCCGTCAAATGACCCGAAAACTCCATCGCGAAGGCAAACAGGTGAGGTTTGAGTTTTTAACGATGCTGTCGCATGAGCTCAAAGCCCCACTGAATGCCATTGAGGGTTACCTTAGAATGATGCAGGAGAAACAGCTTGGCGAAAGTTTGGATGACTACCAGGAAATTATCGACCGCTCGCTTTCCCGTATTCAGTCCATGCGCAACCTGATTATGGACCTGCTTGACCTTACACGGGTAGAATCGGGTAAGCGGGAAAGAGACTTGCAGGATATTGACCTTACCCTGGTAGCTCGGCTGGTGGTTGAAACCATGATGCCTATGGCCATACAGCGCGATGTTACTCTTACCCTCGAATCTGATGAGCCGGTAGTTGTTAAAGCCGATGCCGACGACATGGAAATTCTTCTTAACAACCTTATATCCAACGCAATAAAGTATAACGTAGAGGGGGGATGGGTGAAATGTAAATTCAGCAAAACCCCCACCTATGCAACCTGCAGTGTTTCTGACTCGGGTGTTGGTATTAGCGCTGATGACATTCCAAAGCTATTCCACGAGTTTACCCGCATCAAAAACCCCCTTAGCCGGAACGTTAGCGGAAGTGGGCTAGGGCTTTCCATTGTAAAAAAAATTGCCGATCAGTACGGCGCCGAGATAAAGGTGGAAAGCACGTTGGGAAAAGGCTCAACCTTTACCCTCCAATTTCCGGTATCTGCCGAAAACCCTGCCTAGCTAGCACTGACCTTTGTTAAACATATATCTTTCTTTTACTTCATAACCTAAAGAAAAGCGTAACATTTTTAAAAAGATATTTAGTTTTGTGCATGATTCTACATTTTCGCTATTTTCAATACGAGTTGAAGTTGGCGAAGAAAATAGTTTACTAGTCCAAAGCTATATAAATTTACCTTTAAAACATGCATAGCCTTATGTTCATAGGCAGGCTAAGGATTGTGATGAATATAAAGCTGAACTAGCTAAGTCAATTTAAATTTTATTAATAGAATGAAGCTTCCCGAGAAAACCGTTGAAAGGCTGAGTGAATATCGTCGTACCCTGCTAAGTTGTATAGCTAAAGGGAAAACACACATTTACTCCCACGAGTTGGCCGGAATTCATAACATCACAGCTGTTCAGGTAAGGCGCGATTTAATGCTTATCGGCTACTCCAGCATTAAGAAAAAGGGGTACGACACCCAGGAGTTGGCCGATGTAATAGGCGCCCTTATTGACCACGAGAAAGGCTTAAATGTTGCCGTAGTAGGAATGGGCAACATGGGGCGTGCTATCACTTCATACTTCAACGGTAAGCGGCCAAAGCTAAATATTGTTGCTGCATTCGACGTTGATCCGAATAAGGTTAACCGTGTTATAGCTGGTGTTAACTGCTTTCACATGAAGGATTTACTTGAAATTTCCAAACGGTATGAGATTTCAATTGCTATCATTACTTCCCCGCCCGACTCGGCAACCCAGGTGGCTGAACAGCTGGTTTCTGCCGGGATTAAAGGAATCCTTAACTTTACCACCATTCCATTAAATGTCCCCGATACAGTTTATCTTGAAGAATTTGATATGATTACTTCATTGGAAAAGGTTGCCTATTTCGTTAAAACTAAGGATGAGTAGCTAGTAAAACTTCAACCTTAAACGTTGTCTCCTAAATGCAGGTACACTATGGTTTTGATAATGTTGGCTATATTAAGAATCCTGTGGTTACAACGGGCTCTTTTGATGGCGTGCATATAGGCCATAAAGCCATTCTTAAGAGAATAAACGATATTGCCAGAGGTATTGACGGTGAATCGGTGCTTATTACTTTTTATCCGCACCCCCGCAAGGTTCTGTACCCCGAAAATGCTGGTAAGAATCTGGTCTTCATACTTTCACAAAAGGAAAAAATTGAACTTTTAAGCAAAACAGGTCTTGATCACCTGATTATAGTCAGGTTTACCTTGGAGTTTTCCCATATCTCGTCGGTTGACTTTATACAGCATTTTTTAATAGCAAAGCTTCACGCCCGGTTCGTAGTTGTCGGGTTTAACCACCATTTTGGCCATAACCGCGAGGGAGATTTTGAAGAGCTGAAACGCCTTGGCCTGCAGTACAACTTTGGAGTAGAGGAAATTCCAGAGCAGGATATTCAGCAGGAAACCGTTAGCTCCACTGCAATCCGTAAGGCTTTGCTCGAGGGTAAAATTCAACGGGCCAACGCCTACCTCGACCATCACTTTATTATTATGGGTACTTTGGGCAAAGGTGCTCATATTTTCCAGAGAGCAGGATTCCCCACCCTTACCGTTCAAATTGAGGAAGCAGGAAAGCTGATACCCCACGAGGGTATTTACGCTGTCACTCTCGAATGGAATAGCACCCATTACCGCGCCATGGCCATTATTTGGCTCGACAATTACGGCAGTAATGAACCCGTTTTAGGGCCACTCAACGTTGACGTTCATATAATGGAGTTTGATAATATCCTTTCCGAGGATGATGCAAAGTTGTTTTTCCAAAAACAGCTTGCCGATCATGTTGACATAGCTGATGAGGAACGCCTGACTAGTCAGCTTTCGGCAGCTTGCAGCTCCTTGGATGAGCTCATTTTTTAAGGAGCAGCTCCGATAAATTTTAAAGCTTTTTGTGCTGAAGCATAGCGTAACTATTTGTAACTTTACGACGTAATTAAACTTGTATTTCAAGGTTAAAAATCTGTATCCGGGAAAGGAATTTTAATTGCTTTCGAGGATTCAGCTAACAGTTCTAATCCAAAGGAGAACTCTGATGGAAAGGAGAATCGGGGCGGCGCTTATCCTGGTGGAGAACCGGGGAAGCGTGGAGAAGTTAAACCAGCTATTTTCGGCCCATTCCAGCGTGATTGTCGCCCGGCAGGGGATTCCGCTTCAGCAGCGGGGTGTTAGTGTTATCTCGTTGGTGCTCGATGGCACCAGTGATGAAATTAGCGCACTAACCGGTCCGGTAGGCAAGCTCGATGGCGTACAGGTAAAAACCCTCATGATGAAAGGGTAATTCTACCTATTTTCTCTCCTTTACATTAGAATTGCGCTATTCTAACCTATCATTAGGTTGGAGATTATGGGTATGCAAAGCATATTCATTCCCATGAAGTATATATGTTATGGGGAAGATTTAGTACGAAGCGTGAAAAAAATGATGAATTACTTAAAATTATGAAATGAGGGGCATTGCAACTCTTTGCATGCATTACCAACTAAATATTAACAATTAATTTGCAAACAAATGAAATTTAATCCTGAAGTTTACAGCATTCCCGATGAGCGAATGAAACCTTTCATCGATCCCGATGAAATTTGGGGTTACATCAACAGCGCCAAGCCCACCCGCGAAAGGGTGAGGGAAATCATTGCCAAATCGCTCGACAAGCATCGGCTAAACCTTGAGGAGGTTGCAGTTCTGGTAAATACCTCCGAGCCTGAGCTTGTTGAGGAAATCCTGCAGGGAGCTCGTACACTTAAACAAAAGGTTTACGGCAATAGAATTGTCCTATTTGCGCCGCTTTACATCGGGAATAAGTGCACAAACAACTGTAAGTATTGCGGGTTCAGAACCTCCAACACCGAAGCTGTGAGGGTAACCCTTTCGGATGAGGAAATTACCAAGGAGGTTGAGGCGCTTGAGGATAACGGTCAGAAAAGGCTGATACTGGTTTACGGAGAACACCCGGAGTACTCCGCCGACTACATTGCCCACACCGTTCGCCTGGTTTACGGGGTTAAAAAGGATAGAGGTGAAATTCGGCGGGTAAACATTAATGCTGCACCGCTAAGCGTTGAAGATTTTTTGAAAGTGAAAAAGGCAGGGATTGGCACCTACCAGATTTTTCAGGAAACATACAACCCTGAAGCTTATAGTTGGTACCACCAGGCAGGTAAAAAGCGGGATTTTGAATGGCGGCTCACCTCGCTCGATAGGGCACAGGAGGCTGGTTTGGACGATGTTGGAATTGGTGCATTGATGGGCCTGTATGACTGGCGTTTTGAGGTGTTGGGGCTGGTTAGGCATACCAACCACCTTGAGGCTTGTTACAACGTTGGCCCCCACACCATATCTTTTCCGCGTATAAAGTCGGCTTCAGGTCTGGATATTACCAACCAGTATTTTGTTTCTGACGATGACTTTGTCAAGTTGGTGGCAATCCTGCGGCTAGCTGTCCCCTACACCGGCATGATTCTTACCGCTCGTGAACCCGTGCATGTTAGGCAAAAGGTTTTGCAGTTTGGCGTCTCTCAAATTGATGGAGGAACTAAGCTGGAGCTGGGCGCTTATATTGAGTCTAAAAACGAGAAGCAAAATCTTAATCGTGAGCAGTTTGAAATTGGCGACAGCCGATCTTTGGGCGAGGTGGTTGACGATTTGGTGGAACATGATTATATCCCCTCGTTTTGCACGGCATGTTACCGCCTGGGGCGAACCGGCGAGCATTTTATGGAGTTTTCTGTACCAGGGTTTATCAAACGTTACTGTACCCCAAATGCAGTTCTCACCCTAACCGAGTATCTGGTTGACTATGCTACACCCGAGGTTAAGGATAAGGGGTACAGGTTGATTGATAAAACCTTGACCGAGCTGGATGGAAATCAGAATGTAGAGGAAATAAAACGTCGTATGGAGCGAATAAAGGCAGGGGAGAGGGATTTATACTTTTAGCAAAGGTTCCTTCCGTTTTTACTAGAATTATGTGATGCACAGCTTATAACCTTGTATAGCCCATCTACCTTAATAGCAGATGGGTTTTTTTATGTAAAGTGTTAACCATAGCTGTCAGCTAATCCCATTCATTTTGCGCGTAGCAAGTGCGGTTTTAGGAACCTGCCATCTGTCCACGACGCGAATCGGAGCAAAACATCAACCCATCTAAAAATAAGCAAGATATGTAGAACTCTGGAAAAATTGTAGAGAATTAATCTGAAAGGCTTAAAAATGGTTGAATTGGCTATTTAAACGTTATTAGAACTCACCCTTTTTTTTTGCCAGATTTTTCACCTTGCCAATTTCCATAAAGGTTGCGCCATTGCTCGGGCCAAAGCTGCCCCCAATAATAAGCACCATGTCCTCCGAGGCAATTTTACGCTGTTCAAGCATGTAGCTTATTGCGTCGCTGAGGAAATGGTCGCGTGATTGACGCGGTTCCATGTAGAATGCCTCAATTCCGTATGAAAGTGCAAGTTGGCGCATAACATGCTCGTTGTAGCAAATTGCATAAATAGGAATTTGGCCTCTGAATGCCGATAGGTAACGTCCGGTGCGCCCGGTAAGCGTGTCCACAATAATTGCCCTAACGGGCAGCATTGAACATGCCCTAACCGCTGATTTTGCAAGAGCTGCAGTAACTTCATTGTTAATTCTAGCCAGATTAATTGACGAGTCGGTCTCCAAAACATCTTCAACTTCATTTGCCACTCGGGTCATCACGTTAACAGCCTCAACAGGATAGGCCCCATAAGCCGTTTCACCGCTAAGCATAATGGCATCAGCCCGTTGGTATATGGCGTTGGCTATATCGCTAATTTCGGCACGGGTGGGACGGGGATGCTCAATCATGGTGTGTAGCATTTGGGTGGCGATGATAACCGGCTTTTTGCTTTCAATGCATTTTCGTACAATCCGGTTCTGGATAATGGGTAGTTTTTCGGAAGGTATCTCAATGCCTAAATCGCCCCGCGCTACCATTATGCCGTAGGCATGGTCGAGTATTTCGTCAATATTATCAACTCCTTGCTGATTTTCAATTTTGGCTATAACTTTTATTGGGCTTTTTTGCTGTTGAAGTATTTCCTTTATTTCAAGCACATCGTGCTTATTCCTCACAAAGCTGTGGGCAATAAAATCAACCCTATTTTCAACGGCAAACTGCACAAAATCCTTATCCTTTTGGGTAAGCGAGGGAAGGTTGATATGCACACCAGGAAGGTTTACGCTTTTCCGTAGCTTTATTACACCTCCATTTTCAACTTCGCATACCAGGGCATCGTGGCTCACACTCCTTACCCTAAGTTCAATTTCTCCATCATCAATCAACACTGCGTTTCCAACAGGTACCTCCTCGTGTATGTTTGGGTAGCTAACAAAAATGTTGTCGCCACCCGATTCTCCGTTCGGGTCGCCCGATATCTTTACCGTCATACCTTGCTGAACCTTAACCTCAGCTCCCTTAGATGAAGTCCGGATTTCTGGACCCTTGGTGTCAACCAGAATGGCAATATGGTCGGATACTTTTCGGATGTTATCTATCAATATTTTAGCCCCGCTGGGATTCATGTGGGCGGTGTTAAGCCTGGCAACGTTCATTCCGGCATCATACAACGACTTGATGAAGGAGACCTCACACCGCTGGTCGGATATGGTGGCCACGATTTTTGTCCTTTTAAGCATACTCGCTAAATTTTTCGGTGCAAAACTACTCAATATTTAGAGAAACATAAATTTTTTAAATAGCGCCCAGAACCATATACGAGGGCGATAACGTATAAATTTAAAAGAAATTCAGAAAACTTTGTAAAATTGCCTTTTCGTTATGTTTATTTGCAGCAAACTCTGAGTATGGCGATTTGTATTTTCGTTATACTTATAAATCTGGTTGTATTGTGGTGAAAGAATTGTAAAAGAATGGTTTTATGGGATGGAGCGCCGCTATTGAGGATTATATTAATTTTTTAAAGCTGGAAAAATCTCTCTCTAAAAATTCGGTGGCAGCTTACCATACAGACATGATGAAGTTGTATGGTTATGCAGAGATTATAGGGGTAGAGCCCGAATCGGTTACCGGAGAGCAAATTCAGGACTTTATTGCACACCTTCACGATAGCGGGTTGAGTAAACGCTCTCAGGCCAGGATAGTTTCAAGTGTAAGGGGCTTCTACAAATACTTGCTTATTGAGGAGGTGGTTGACAGCGATCCAACTGAGCTTATAGAGCTGCCTAAAACCGGGCGAAAGCTGCCTGAAGTTTTAAGCGTTGAGGAGATTGATGCCATGGAGGCAGCCGTTGATTTGAGTATGCCCGATGGGCATCGCAACAAGGCAATCATCGAAACCCTTTACAGCTGTGGGTTACGTGTTTCAGAACTGGTAAACCTAAGGCTTACCGACCTTTTTTTTGATGATGGTTACGTGCGGGTATTGGGAAAGGGAAACAAGGAGAGGCTGGTACCCATTGGCCATAAGGCTATAGCGGACATTAACATGTACTTGTCGCAGCGCATAATGGTAAGCATTACTGTTGATGCCAAGTCTGGGAACATCGTTTTTCTAAATCGTAGGGGAAAACAGCTAACCCGCGAAATGGTTTTTCTCATCATTAAAAAATATGCCAAGGCAGCAGGGATAACCAGGAATATTAGCCCGCATACTTTAAGACACTCCTTTGCCACCCACTTGGTGGAGGGAGGTGCCGATTTGCGTGCAGTTCAGGAAATGCTGGGGCATGAATCCATTCTGACTACCGAAATCTATACCCACCTAGACAAGGAATTTCTCCGTGAAACCATTTTGAAATTTCACCCAAGAGGTTAACTTTGTGCAAACATCCTTAAATCATTTAGCTATGGATACTGGAGAAAAAATTGTTAAAACCCTATCATCTGCTGGAAAACCGATGAAGGCCGGAGAAATTGCCGAGGCTGCCGGAATTGATAAGAAGGAGGTTGACAAGGTGATTAAGAAGCTGGTTGCCGATGGCAAGCTCCATTCGCCCCAACGGTGCTTTTATGATATTAAAAAGTAGCTTTAAACCGGGTTAGCCGCTAACCCGGTTTTTTT
>DCDD01000089.1 GCA_002316235.1 Bacteroidales bacterium UBA1064 | reverse complement strand
TCAATGGAGTTGGGCACAGCATACACCTTTACATTTGTTAGTTGAAGTGGCGTAATCTCATGTTCTACCAGTGATTCGGTAAGGTGTATTATTTCACATCCTTTAAATATAAACCTATAGAACCATGAAAGCCTGTATTTCTGATTAAACTCGTAGAGTCCGGGACGGTGAAGGTGAATAATTTTTCTCGACTTAGGAAGTAAAAGCCTAACAGCCAGCAAGTATGCGCTATCGCGAAGAAGTGTAGTTCCGAGCGGAACCATCGAGAAGTATATAATGGAAGGTTGAAAGGTTAATGCCTTCCAGCATATCTCCAGAAAAACAGTAAAAGAACGACCTAACTTCCGAAACCGAAACTTCTGCAGATCGTTCAGATTTCTAGCAAAATTTAACCTGACCAACCTACAGCGATACCTTAGGTCACCCAACAACCTGCTGTACACCATGCTGTTCATCATGCTTGCTCCGTGAACAGGTGGTGGCAGCTGAACGATGAATAGTATTCCCTTTTTTTTCAACTCTCCCGGATATTTTTCCTTGGAATAACTATTGGCTTGCATACCATCCCGGTTGCAGTAATGGCATCCAAAACCCGTGGCAAGGCATACCTCAGATTCCTTTCAGCCTTAAGAGAATCGTGGAAAACCACTATTGAACCTAGCTTCACATTGTCTATGACAAATTTTGTAACCTTTTTTGGCGAAACCCTCCGGCTGTAGTCCATGCTGAGCACATCCCAAAGCACTATTTTGTACTGATAGGTGATAAGTCTAAACTGCCGTGCAGTAATTCTGCCGTAAGGCGGCCGGTAGAGGTTGGTATGCAGGAAGCTGTTGGCGTAAATGACATCCTGAATGTACTGGGTTGTATCGGTTCTCCAACCCTTTATATGGCTATAGGAGTGGTTCCCAATAGCATGCCCCTCACGAACAACTCGTTCAAAGATATCGGGATTCATCTCCACGTTTTTAGCCAGACAAAAAAATGTAGCCTTAGCGTTGTAGCGGGCAAGCTGGTCGAGTACCCAGGGGGTAACCCCTTGAGTAGGCCCATCATCAAATGTTAAAAAGACCCCCTCCTTTTCATCAGGAAAATTCCAAATAATATTTTTAAAAAAACGCTGAAAGAAACGGGGGGGACTAAGGTTAATCATGTTGATTTACTGTAACATCGACAGAAAACGGGTAAATGTTCTACTCAGCTCTTCGTAATGATTACCCTTCTCGTAACTCTGGGCCATGCGAACCAAGTCCTGCAGTATGGCCATATCCAGCTGCACACTGTTGAAGAGGTTCTGTTGCTGCCTATCATTAAGCCGGTTAAGTATGAAATCAAGCTCTTTTACCGATTGGTCCATTAGCAACCTGGATATTCTAATGGCCGAAGTTTTATCTCCTGCCCTGTAATAACCCTCGATAATTGGCAGCACGTAGTAGTTCAACGGCACCGTGCTTGCCGGAATAACCTCCATGCAATGATTTAGCACAACCAAAGCCGAGTCGGTTTTGCCCTCATCCACCAATGCGTTGGCCAGGCGGGCATAAAGATTCCTATAGTTGGAGACAATTCGGAATTTGTTCTCATCAATGTAAACTTTCGGGTTGTTCAGCCCTCTATACCTGTACTTACCCATCAGGTTGCCGTACATTTCGGAGGTGTTTACGCTGCCCACACCCCACTGTTCTCCTGCCTCAACAGGTAAAATCCTGTACATCAATCCTTCAAGGTGGAAATACTTATTAAGCCCGTGGTATGTATCGCTATTCACCGTAGTTCCAAAGTAAATTGGGCGCACCCAGCTATTAGTTCCCAGCAGGTCGAGAATTACCTGCCCGTCCTTCATCACCATATTTTTATTCAGCTTCCACCGCATGGTATCAACAATTCTGTCGTAGTATGAGGGCAAAACGGTTTGGGTTTTTATAACCTGCTGCCTGTCAACCGGCAAAAACAGGTTGCTGGAGGGAATATAGTTAATCCTCTCGCCCGGATCGAATGGCGATTTCAGCTCAGCAGCGGGATCGTCGCTAAGCATGAAGTTTACCGCCATGTTCAGGTTGATTGGCTCCTTAATTCTGTCGAAAACCAGCACCACATCTCGTTTCCCGGAGAAGTACTGTTTCCTGGTCATTCTCAGCGGAAGGGGATCGCTCTCATAAACTTTGCGCTGCATCTGCTCAATATACCAGTCACCCCGAAGGTAGCTGAGGTTGGCAACCCTCACATCGGTTCGTACGCCCTCCACCTCCTGGTTATACCACAAGGGAAAGGTATCGTTATCGCCATAGGTAAACAGGATGGAGTTTGGCTTGCAGCCAACCAGCATGTTGTATCCAAAATCGGCAGGAATATAGCTTCCCGATCGGTCGTGATCGTCCCAGTTCTGGAAGGCCATCAGGGTAGGCGCCATCAGGGTGCAAGCAGCACCCGTGGCTAAAGCGGTGGCTGAACCATCCTTAATTCTACGAGTAAGCTCGTATAGGGCCATCACACCTAACCCAACCCAAATGCTGAAAGCGTAAAAGCTACCAGCATAGGCATAATCTCTTTCTCGAGGCTGGTATGGGGTTTGGTTTAGGTAAACCACAATAGCTATGCCGGTCATTACAAACAACGTCATCACCACCCAGAAATCCTTCATCCTACGCCTATACTGGAATATCAACCCTGATAATCCGAGAATGAGCGGAAGCATGAAATACCTGTTCCGTCCCTTGTTCTGCTTGTAGGTGTCGGGGAGTAACTCCTGCGAACCAAGTCTGGCGTTATCAATAAAAGGAATCCCGCAAATCCAGTTGCCCTTCATCACGTCGCCATGGCCCTGAATGTCATTTTGCCGTCCGGCAAAGTTCCACATGAAGTACCGGAAGTACATGAAACCCAGCTGGTAGCTGAAGAAAAATTTCAGATTCTCGCCAAAAGTAGGAGTATAGATGGTTTGCTGCTTACCATCCTGGGTGTTAACATTAACCGGCCTACCCTTAAAGTTGGTCCAACTTTTATAGGCGCTGATGTGCTGCGGATCGCTGCTGTACATGCGCGGGAAAGGCATCTCAAAACGGGGATCGTAAATGTAGTCGGATTGCTTCCTGACAACAACGTACCGCCCATTCTCGGGGGCATAGGTTAACCTCCCATCGGTGCGATCAACCGGTTGGGCGCTGAACGATTGACCGTATAGAAGCGGCCTATCGCCGTACTGTTCGCGGTTGAGGTAGTACTTTAACGAGAACATGTTATCCGGACTATTCTGGTCCATTGGAGGGTTAGCCGATGACCGGATTACAATAACCGCATAAGAGCTGTAACCCATAAGAATCATGGTGAAACCTAGCAAAACAGTATTCAGCAGGTACTTCCTTCGGCGGTAGGTGTAGCGTAGCCCAAGCACCAGCAGAACAATCAAGGTTAGAATGAAGAAAACAACTCCCGACATCAGGGGTAGTCCCAGCCCATTAACAAGGAAAAGTTCAAATCCTGAAGCGATGGCCACCGCCCCCTGAATGATGCCATACATTACAATGAGCAGAATAGTCGCCGATAGCAGCAGCGCAGTAAAAAAACCTTTATGCGAGTAGGTGTAGTTCTTGTAGTAGTAAACCAGCACAATTGCAGGAATTGCGAGCAGGTTAAGGAGATGCACGCCAATAGACAAACCCATAAGATAGGCTATCAGAACAATCCATCGGTTGGCGTAGGGCTCATCGGCAGCCTCCTCCCACTTTAGAATAGCCCAAAATACAATGGCGGTAAACAACGATGAGGTGGCGTAAACCTCCCCCTCAACAGCCGAAAACCAAAAGGTATCGGAAAAGGTATAGGTCAGCGCTCCTACTGCTCCTGCCGAAAAAATAAGAATCAGCTGGCTGGCACTAAAACTTCCACTTTCGGAACCAATAATTTTTCTTGCCAAATGGGTAATGCTCCAAAATAGGAATAGAATGGTAAAAGCGCTTGCTAGCGCCGACATGGCGTTGGCAAATACAGGAACCAGCTGTGCCGAAGGTGCAAACATGGTAAAAAAGCGCACTAAAAGCATGAAGAAGGGTGCACCGGGGGGGTGTCCTACCTCCAGCTTGTAACCGCTGGCTATGAACTCCCCGCAATCCCAGAAACTCGCTGTGGGCTCTATGGTACATAGGTAAACCACAAGCGCTATGGCAAAAATTGCCCAGCCTGTAATATTGTTGAATTTTTTG
>DCDD01000182.1 GCA_002316235.1 Bacteroidales bacterium UBA1064 | reverse complement strand
CTTTGTTCCATAAAACCGAAAACATGCTCCACTCTTGTTTTCGAAATCAGCCTATCAATCCTTACCACCGGTTGCCTGGTTGTGAGCTATGTCCAAAATAGTTTTTAACTTTGTTCGTTTTACTACCAGGTGAACGTTGCACGTTTTCACTTGCTGGCACAAAGGAAAGTTGACCTAAGGGGCGAATGGTTAAAGTTTATGTTTATAGGGAGCGCGTGATGCTAAATTTTTAAGCCCATGAATTGGAAAAATCCGGAGGTAATCCGAAAGTTTAAATGGTGGTTTTGGGGAATTATCTCATTCCTGCTACTTTTTTTCCTGGTGATTTTCATACTCATCAACCTCGAATTTTTTGGTCCCATGCCCACATTCGAGGAGCTGGAGAATCCGAAAAGCAACATTGCCTCGGAAATCATATCCGAGGATAACGTGGTGCTGGGTAATTTCTACGTTCAAAACAGGACGTTTGTCGGCTACGACGAAATATCACCTAATGTAATCCATGCGCTGATTGCAACCGAGGATAACCGTTTCTACTCCCATAGCGGAATAGATGCAAAGGGTTTGGGAAGGGTGATGGTTAAAACCATTCTATTTGGGAAAAAGACCGCTGGAGGGGGAAGCACTATTAGCCAGCAGCTTGCCAAAAACTTGTTCCCCCGCGACACCTCGGGGCGAAAAAATGCGCTGGTAAGAACCACCAAGCTGGTATTGTCGAAGTTTAAGGAGTGGGTTACGGCCGTTAAGCTGGAGCGAAACTACACCAAGGAGGAAATTCTGGCCATGTACCTGAACGTGGTTGAGTTTGGCAGCAATTCCTATGGGATTAAATCGGCAGCTAAAACATTTTTCAACACCACTCCTGATTCTCTTCATGTTGAGCAAGCAGCCCTGCTGGTGGGATTGGTAAATGCTCCAACCCGGTATAGCCCCCTGCGGAATCCCGATAAGTCGTTACAGCGACGAAACCTGGTGCTGCAGCAGATGGCAAAGTATGGGTACATTGATCGCAACCAGCTCGATTCCCTGGTTGCAATTCCAATCACCTTGAACTACATGGAGCAGGACCACAATGCGGGTTTGGCGACGTACTTCAGGGAAATGCTCAGGCAGTTTATGACCGCCCGTAAACCCGAAAGGCGATTTTACTACTCTCAGGATATGTACAGCCAGGATTCCCTGCTTTGGGAAACCAATGCCCTTTTCGGATGGTGCTCCAAAAACCTTAAGCCCGATGGAACACCCCACAACATCTACCGTGATGGCCTTAAAATTTACACCACCATCAACTCCAAAATGCAGGAGTACGCAGAAAAGTCGCTTACCGACCACCTGAAGTTTGAGCTGCAACCCCAGCTCGATCGTGAAATAAAAAGTAGGGGTGGGGTTCTGTTTTCCTCACAGATTACCCGTGAGCAGGCCAACCAAATTATGTACTCAGCCATGAGGCAGACCGAGCGTTATAGGCTGCTTCGTAATGCCGGAGCTTCAAACGAGAGTATTATCGAAAACTTCAACACCCCCGTTCCGATGAGGGTTTTCTCATGGCGGGGTGAGCGCGATACGGTTTTATCACCCCTCGACTCCATCAAGTACTACAAAAAGTTTCTTCGGTCGAGTTTTATGGCCATTAACCCCCACAATGGTCATGTGAAGGCATACGTGGGTGGCCCTGATTTTCGACACTTTAAGTACGACATGGTTAGGCAGGGGAAAAGACAGGTTGGCTCCACCATTAAGCCTTTTCTTTACACACTTGCCATGCAGGAGGGGTATTCCCCATGCATGGAGGTTCCAAATGTTCCCCAAACTTTTGTGGTAGACGATACAACATGGAGCCCCAAAAACTCCGGCAGTAATAAGTACGACGGGCAGATGGTAACCCTTAAGTGGGGTTTGGCCAACTCCATCAACAACATTTCGGCCTGGGTTATGAAGCAGTTTACCCCGCAAATAGTTGCAGACATGATTAACCAGCTGGGTATTAAAACTCACGTTGATCCGGTTCCTTCAATTTTTCTTGGCACCATTGACTTTAGCCTTTTCGAGATGGTGGGGGCCTACGGCACTTTTGCCAATAAGGGCATTTTTATCGATCCAATTTTTGTAACCCGCATCGAGGATAGGAATGGAAATGTGCTGGCTACCTTTAACACGGTGAAAACCGAGGCTATAAGCGAGCAAACAGCCTACCTGATGATCAACCTGCTCGAAGCTGTTGTTAACCAGGGCACCGGTATTCGCATACGCTACAAGTACCAGCTGCCCGGAAAAATCGCCGGGAAAACGGGGACATCCCAAAATCACTCCGACGGATGGTTCATGGGTGTTACTCCCAACCTGGTTGCTGGCGTTTGGACCGGCGCCGAGGACAGGGCTGTTCATTTTGACAATATTTCCATGGGGCAGGGCGCCAGCATGGCTTTGCCAATTTTTGCTACTTTTTTGCAGAAGGTATATGCAAATCCATCGCTTGGAGTTTCGCCCAACGATGATTGGGATAAACCCATCCTAAAGCAAAACGTTAACCTCGACTGCAATAAGCAGTTTGATAATGAGATTAACGAAATTGAGCTGTACTAGCCTTTTGCTTCGTGCATGGTAGCAGGTTTGGGCTTGATCGTTTCGGGTTACATCAGGCTAGTAGCTGCGGCATGGCCGCAATGAGCGTTTTTGTGTAGGTGCTTTTGGGCTGTGCAAAAATCGCCTCAGCAGGGCCTTCCTCGTCAATTGTTCCCTCCTTTAGGACTATCACCCGGTTGCTGATATGCCTAACTACCCCCAAATCGTGCGAGATGAAAAGGTAGGTTAGGTTGAAGTCCCGTTTTAGCTCTTCGAGGAGGTTCAGAATTTGAACCTGTATGGCAATGTCAAGGGCGGAAATAATCTCATCGCAAATCAACACCTTTGGTTGAAGGGTAAGCGCGCGGGCAATTACCAGCCGTTGTCTCTGACCACCTGAGAATTCGTGTGGAAAACGGTAGAAGCTATCAGCAGGTAGCTTCACCCTGTCCAGCAACTCCAGCACGCGTGATTTTGCTTCGTTCTTGCCAGCCAGCCCATGGACTACAACAGGTTCTACAAGAGCTTGTCCAATTGTTAAGCGTGGGTTTAACGAGGAGTAGGGATCCTGAAAAATCAGCTGAACCTCCCGGCGAAATTCCTTTAGCTGCTGTGTGGTGAAGCCGTTAAGTGGTTTACCCTTGTAAGCTATTTGGCCGGAGTAGTTTCCAATTAGCCTAAGAAGTGTTCGGCCAATGGTGCTTTTACCCGACCCCGACTCGCCCACCAGCCCCAATGTTTCGCCTTCATGAATGGAGAAGCTCACATTGCTTACCGCCCTAATCTGGTTTTTCGCCTTACCTGCCGATAGCCTGTTACTCTTTTCGTATCGAACAGTTAGCGAGTTAACCGAGAATACTACGCCACCTCCTTCATTCCTCGTTTTAGAAGAATTTCCGGGAGAGTAAATTTCTCTACGGAAACCAATCAGCTCCCTGGTGTAGGGATGTTGTGGCTTCTGCAGGATGTCCTCAGCTTTTCCTTCCTCAACCATCATGCCGTTTCTCATTACCAGAACCCTGTCGGCAACCTGTTCAACCACGCTTAAATCGTGCGAGATGAAAATTATACCCATGCCATACCGGTTGCGCAGGCTTAGTAAAAGTTCAAGGATTCCCTTTTGAACGGTAACGTCGAGAGCGGTTGT
>DCDD01000131.1 GCA_002316235.1 Bacteroidales bacterium UBA1064 | reverse complement strand
GCCAGCTCAACTATACTTCACCTGCTTGAGGTTGCCCGGATTTGTGTTGGCGAAATTGGGCTTGGAGCCCAGGCTGCCATTGCTGCTATACTTCACGAAACACTAGAAAACAAGCAGGTAACAAGGGTTGAAATAGAGAAGCATTTTGATTCGAAAGTAGCCGAGATTGTTGAGGGTTACACGCTGATATCCGGACTTGACCCAAAGGATCCTAAAACTCAGGCAGAGCTGTTCAGGCAAATGCTGATAACCCTATCGGGGAATGCTGTGGTAATTCTCATCAAGCTGGCCGACCGCCTTGAAACCATGCGCTCGCTCAGCCGTGCAGAGCCAGAAGTGAGGCAAAAGCGCTCGTGGGAAACATTTCACCTGTATGCTCCACTTGCCCATAGGCTTGGACTTTACCCCATCAAATCGGAGATGGAAGACCTGGCTATGAAGCACATCTACCCCAAGGAGTACAAGTTCATAGTTAAAAAACTTAGGGAAACCACTTCAAGCCGAAACAGGTTTATCCGTAGCTTTATTGAGCCAATTGAGCAGGAGCTCAAAAATCGCCATTTCGATTTCGAGATAAAGGGTAGGCCAAAGTCGGTGTACTCCATATTCCGCAAGATGCAAAAGCAGGATGTTGATTTTGAGGATGTTTATGATGTTTTTGCCATTAGGATAATTCTTAACACCGACCCCGAGCATGAAAAGTCGGACTGCTGGCAGGTTTACTCCATCATCACCGACAAGTACACCCCCAATCCCGAACGGCTTCGTGATTGGATTTCAGCGCCAAAGAGCAACGGCTACGAAAGTCTTCACACAACGGTGCTTGGCCCCGAGGGCAAGTGGATAGAGGTTCAGATTCGCACCTCACGAATGGACGAAATAGCCGAAAAGGGATTTGCAGCCCACTGGAAGTATAAGGGGATAAAACAGGAGCAGGGGGTTGACGAATGGGTAAGTATGGTTAGGAATATACTCGAATCGCCCGATGGTTCTTTTGGTGATAAAACTGACCTGCTGCAGCTCAACCTTAACAGCAAGGATATATTTGTATTTACCCCCAAGGGGGAAATAAGAAAATTACCCAGCAAAGCCACCGTTCTGGACTTTGCCTTTGACATCCACTCCGAAGTGGGGTCGAAATGCACCGGTGCCATTGTGAATGGCAAAAATGCTCCAATCAAGCAAGTGTTGCAGAATGGCGATATTGTTGAAGTGCTCACCTCAAAGAAACAAAAGCCCAAAAAAGACTGGCTCAACTTTGTAACCACCTCAAAAGCAAAAACCCGAATTAAACAGCAGCTCCGGGAGGTTGAAAATCAGGAAATTGCCAGGGGTAGGGAGATGCTGCTTCGCCGGCTTAAAAACTGGAAAGTTGACAACCCCGAAGAAGCCATTCGCAACATCAACAAGCAGCTAAAACTAAAAGACCCAACAGAAATTTTCGTTCTGATAGCCGAAGGTAAGGTAAACCTTACCTCCATTAAAGATATACTCACCTCAAACATTGAACCCGAAGCCCCTAAGAATGTTGATGCCACTACTGCACCTGCCCGCCCTACCGACACAACCGGCAGCTCATCGGAATTTCTGATAATTGACGAGCGACTGGTAAACATTGACTACAAGCTGGCCAAATGCTGCAATCCGATTTTTGGGGATGAGATATTCGGTTTCGTTACGGTGAAGGACGGCATCAAAATTCACCGTCAAAGCTGCCCGAATGCCACCCAGCTGAATACCCGGTGGGGATACCGGATAGTTAAAGCCAGATGGAGAGGTTCTTCCAATGATGGGGCATTCCAGACCTCCATCATGGTTACAGGTATGGACGAGCTGGGGATGCTAAACCGGATATCCGAGATTATCAGCAAGGATTTGAGGGTAAACATGCGCAACCTCAACGTCAACTCCAAAAACGGACAGTTTGAAGCTACCATCCAGCTCTACGTTCAGGATAAAAAGCATCTCGAAATGCTGCTTTACCGGCTTGGAGCCATACCAGGGGTAAGTAAGGCCGAAAGGCTAAGGTAGCAAAGCTGCCGAGTTGCAATTGCTTAAAGTTAGCTAATTTGGAGCGGTTGCATTTCAACTCTCCCATACTTTTAGTATATTTGGATGTTCATAAATTGGTAAGGCTATGAGCAGAAAATCGTTGATTCTATTTACCCTACTAAGCCTGTTTGGGATGGCAGCAAGGGGACAGCTGGTTCAGGATCTATATAAAATCTACGACCCTGTTTTCGGTAACGACGACCATGACTCTACAGCAATTTTAACTCCTTTTGGAGTTATAAAACCCGGTGTAAGCTACAACCTGTCAGTTGGCACCTCCTACTCTTCGTTTGGCAGCGGGATGGGACTATCTGAAACCTACATGTCGCCTAGGGTGAGCTACTCACCCAACCAAAAGTTGCAGGTTGTAGCCGGAATTTCCTTTAGCCGAACGGGAACGCACGGGTTGTCAACACCCTCCCCCACCAACATCAGCACCGGTCAAGCCCTTGACAATCCATACCAGGCATGGGCCTACACTCAGTATAGCTTCAACAACCGATTTAGCGTTTACGCTATGGGCTCGGTTAGCCAGAATCAAACCTACTTCTCCCCATATTCCCGAACGCTGGGGAGCTACAACAGCCAGATGTACGGTGTTGGCTTTAACTACCGCATAAGTAGTAAGGCAAGCATTGGTGCCAGCTTCAACTTCGTTAACCGGAACCCCTTTGGCTACCAGCTCGGTGGATATAGCAACCCCTTTATTCCCTACTAGAAAAATTAACGGTTAAAGAAGCCGAAACATAGGGCAAAACAATTTTCCCCAGGTTGCTACTATCCTAAGTATTCATCATTCTAAGACCAGTCGTTCCGAACACCTGCTCTAAGCTGATCCACTATTGGTTTATCCGGTTGCTACATGGCCATAAACGTGGTCAAGCTACAGATGCTTACACCCAAGCGAGCCAGAAAAGTTTGCAGGAAATTAGAAACCCATTTGATTAGTTGTAACATGTACACTACATTTGTGTACATACAAC
>DCDD01000051.1 GCA_002316235.1 Bacteroidales bacterium UBA1064 | reverse complement strand
TGTTCGGTTAAATATTTTACAAAGTTAAGTAGTTGATAGATAGATAGAAAAAAGTTTGCGAAAAAACGAACCGAGTTTGCGAGCTCAACGAAGTTAATTTTTAGAACCCACCCTAAAATACTGCATTCAACAAAGTGTTAATTTTATTTGGGCTGATTCCGTTTGCAAGGTTCCCCACTTTTACTAACTTTATTCCGGGTGATGACAACGCTGGAGGTAACCCCCAAACAAAATCAACGCTCGGCCGTTATGGACAACGGAGGCTCTCCACATGAAAAACGCGCTACTTATTACTGAACAAATCGAGGTAAACCGGTAAATGGTCGCTGTAGCCACCGTGGTACTTAAACCCAATAAAAGTTCGAAATGGTCGTTTGCCGGCATACCGCTCGTCGTCCTCAAGCAAAAAGGGTGCGCTGAAAACTCCCGCATTGCCGGTAAAGGTGTACAGCACATGCCGGCTATCCAGCATGGAGCGTGACGCAATTAGCTGGTCTATTATGCCCCACACTCCCTGGTACTTGTAGCTGTACTGTCCACGCTGTTTCAGAATTGCCGACAGGTTAACAAAATCGTAAGGACAGGCAGTTTCGGCTGTGAGGCAAGCGCCAAATCCCCTTGCCACGGGATCCGATTCGGGCTCATCGTTCATGTCGCCCATGATGAGGATACGGGCATCGGGGTAGAAAATTTTTATGGAGTCAACCTTATTTTTAAGGGCATAGGCAGCAGCATAGCGACCCCCCTCTGACTCCAGCTCCCCGCCGTACTTCGATGGCCAGTGGTTAACGAAAACATGTAGCGTGTCGCCTCCTAGAAGCCCACGGACGTAAAGAATTTCCCGGGTTGTGCGCCAGGGTTCATCCGGAAACCTGACCGTTACAAACTCCTTCTCCTGAAGGGTGAACCTATCGGGACGATAGAGCAGCGCTACGTCAATTCCCCGCCGGTCGGGCGACTCGCGATGCACCACCCGGTACTCGAATTTTGAAAGCGGCGTTTGGCTTACCAGCTGGTGCAGCACAAAGCCATTCTCCACCTCGCAAAGACCTACCAAAACAGGCGGATCGTACTCGCCAACAGCCAAAATCACCTTGTAAATCCCGTTTAGCTTCTGCTCCATCTTCTTCCATGTCCAGTGCCTATCGCCGAATGGTGTAAACTCTTCGTCGAGGGTAAGCGAGTCATCGAATGGATCGAAGAGGTTTTCGACGTTGTAGAACATCACGCGATGGCGCGTGGCAGGGATATTCTGAGCTTTAACCTTTGTTGAGGCAGCACAAGCAAGCAAAATGGGCAGAATTATCAGAAGCTTCCTCATACTACTCCTGTCTTTCGTATGCACCAAGGTCGGGTTTACCATCGGTTAGCCGGTTGAACCCATTTAGGTCAATAGGGTAGTCGGTAGCAACAGCAGGGTTGGCAATTCCCATGGCGGGGCTAAGCGTGTCGAGCAGAAAAACATGGGCATTTGAATCCTTGAACTTGGGGTCGAGCGTAAATACCCGGGTAAATTTTTCGGTATCGGTGAGGTCGAAGTTTTGGGGAACCTTCAGGATGCAATCTTCAAAATGGTAGTTCATTTGTGCGGCAACCGGTGCACCGTTAACTATGTTGTCAACCTGAAATTCACTGCTCATCGACCCATACACAATGCTGTTGAAAAATGAAGCCTCCACCAAATCACGCGGTTCAACGTAAAGCGGGCCGTTCTCCTCAAGTCGGTAAAGGTAGTAGTTGTTTAGCAGCAGCGCAGGCCCTTTGCGGTAGATGTAATCGCCCCAGTAGTTGGCAACAGTGCAGTGGTAGAAGCGGTATTCTCCGCCCATGGTAAGGGCCACACAAACTTGCGCAGCGTTCGACACCAGACAGTTATCGGCCTTTACTTTTGCCCCACGTGCCAGCAGGCCCACATAGCTGCAATTTTCAATTCTGGTGTGGCTAAGAGTTAAAGTTGGCGCATGGCTGGTAAAACAGGTATCAACCGTAATGCCTGTTATGGCATTTCTAATCTCTGCCCAGCTGATAGCGCTATACCGGCTTCCGGCCGTAAGCCAAATCCCTCCCCACTGGCCGGCCTTATCGCGGTAAAAATCCTCAAGCCTGTCGCCCTCCATTACAACGGGACTACCTTGCTCGCCCTCAACTTTTAGTGTTCCGGCCACAACCAGCATGGCCTGGTTATGGAAGTACATCCGTACCCCGGCGGGAATGGTGAGGGTGGTAGCGGTATCCACCAAAAGGTAGCTATAGATCAGGTAGGGCTTGTCGGTAGCCAGCACCGTATCGTTGCTAATGATTTCTGATCTGAGTAGGTGGACATCCTGACCCCACGCCACCAGCTTCACATCCTGTATATTGCCATTAGTAGAAAACATGATGGAGTCGGCAACAAGCAACGGCGAGTTCAGGGACGTAGGGTCAACCGTTACCTCCACAAAAACGAAAAGGCTGTCGCGGGAGCGTAGCGAAACATTGCTGAAGGTTACGCCCGAACGACCGTCAACGTTAATCCGGTAGGGCGAAGTGCTGCCTCCGGCAAGGCGAATAGACGAAATATGAAGGTCGTGCCCCGACCGGTTGTACACCTTAAAATACTGCGTTGAAGAGCCTATAGTGGTAAATACGGTGTCGAATAGAACCGTATCGGCCGAGAAGCTGAGTTTCAAGGCTGAGCTTTCCGAAAAATCGTCCCGCACACATGCCGAATGGCATAAGGCGAAAATAGATGCTACTGCTAAAAGGCAGGCTGTTGGTAACTTTGCCATTACTAATGTCTATTTCAACATTCAGAGATTACAATGTAACAAATTTACAAAAGCTGTTGAGGGTATTAAAACAAAGACTAAATTTGATAGCTGTGGCTGGTTAAATAATGGCCTAAAAATCAATACATACAAAGATGGCAAAAAATTGGTATGTTTACCTATTACTAACGGTTACCCTCATGGCATGTAGCAAACGTGAAAAGGCCGACTTAATTGTTACCAACGCTAAAATTTACACCGTTGATTCAACTTTCAGCACCAATAGCAGCATGGCGGTGGTTAATGGAATAGTAAAGGAGCTTGGCGATTCCGTTTACATCATGTCGAAGTACACTGCCAAAAAAGTAGTTGATGCCGGAGGAATGTATGTTTACCCTGGCTTTATTGACTCGCACTGCCATTTTCTGGGTTACGGGTTAAGCCTGAAC